>JALNWR010000280.1 GCA_023230795.1 Candidatus Cloacimonadota bacterium | reverse complement strand
TTGATCGCTGGATTTGGATGCGTCTCGCATCCAGTAAGGCCGGAGGCCTTGAAAAAAGAGCAGGTCCCGCGCTCTGCAGGCGAGACGCCTGCAATCCTGTAGCTTTAACCAGTGCAGGCGTCTCGCCTGCACTCACCGCGGTAATTACTTCATAGTTTGGCTTTTCGCTCTGGGTCTGGCCGAAACTAATAGCTGAAGAACTTCATTAATCTGTAAGCTTGCTTCTGCAGAGACGGATGCCAAACTTTTGGTCACCTCGGCTCGGTGGCTGTGAACGCCGATATGTAACCCGGCAGTTGTACTCAGCTTCGTTCCAGCTCCCACCCCGATACACACGGCTAGACCCGTTCTCAGGACCGGTAGGATCAGTTTGCTGGCCTGTATTATAATCACCAGACCAATCCCAGCACCATTCGTTTTCATTGCCGCTCATATCGTATATGCCAAGCTCGTTGGGAACTTTGGTACCCACAATATGAGAGATGCCACCAGAGTTTATACTATACCAGGCCACATCACCTATCGTAGAACTTCCGCTATAGCTATAGTTAAGCGTCTGCTTGCCTCCCCGCGCTGCAAATTCCCATTCTGCTTCAGTGGGTAATCTGTATCCATTAGCGCCCCAGTTGCAAGTAGCCGCATCCCAAGTAGAGTTGTTTGGCGCATTCCAGTTATTTTGAGGTACACTGCCCCAGCTGTCAGGATTCGTAGAACCGGAAATACTATAGACTGGCGTAAGTCCCTCAGATATGCTGCGCAGGTTGCAGTATTTAATTGCTGAATACCAGTGCACTCTATAAACAGGGTAATCGCTACCCACACCACTTCCAGACGCAGGATTGCTACCCATCACCGCAAAATACTCTGCTTGCGTTACTTCATGCTGATCCATGTAAAAATCGGAAACTGTTACATTAGAACTACCGTTATGAAAAGTCCCACCTTCCACCAACACAAAAGACCCACTATTATCGTCGGCGATCACTTTGGCTCTATAGTTCGTACCTGTTGCCATTCCATCTCCGGCCGGATGCCAAATGATCTGTTTGCCAGTTCCGGTGCTTATGTTACTGCCAATGTCACCAGACACTGCTGTAGGAGCATAAGGGTAGCTTGTTCCGCCATCGTCTGAAATCAATAGCTGCACATCGCAATTACCATCGGCTACCAGATTATAAGTAATCGTCACCTGCCCCGTTCCAGGAGCCGCTACCACGTTAGTTACTTTAGGAGCAGCGGCAAAAGCCAGAGCTGCTACCGTTACCAGGATTATCGAAAGTATTATCTTTTTCATCTTGTCCCCCCTTACTTCAGCAATACTATTTTTTGATTTGAGACCTGCTTTCCGCTGATCATCACCACGTGATACACACCGCTGGAGAGGCTACTGCCGCTGGTGTCTTTGCCATCAAACAGCAGGTTAAAATATCCTGGAGTGGCATGATGGCGGCTATAGCTCTGCACTTTCTGCCCCCGGGCGTTGTAGATGCTAATGTCTGCCTGGCCGGAGTCTTCCAATTGATAGCTAATGGTAGTGCTGGGATTGAAGGGATTGGGGTAGATATTCCGCAGACCGGTGTGCAGGGGGATAGCTGGCAGGCCTTGTCCGGCATCCATCTCTACCTGAACAAAGATGGGGCCATGGTAAGTGCCGCTGCCATCGATTTCCTGGCTGTATAACCAGTAGTAATACTCTCCGCTTTCGCTGATTTCGTTATCCATATAGACATAATAATTCTGGCTAGGAGTATTGGCAGGAGCTATCAGATCTGAGATCAAGCTACTAACGCTCAGTTCGCTGCTACTGCCGCGATAGATGTAGTAGCCATACAGATTGCTTTCAGACTGGGTCACCCAGCTAATGCGCACGGTATTTTGCCCGGTAACTGCGGCGGTAAAAGACGATAATTCTACCGGCAGGGTATCTGTTGATATTTCAAAGGGTGCGGATACACCAAAGCCGGTGAGGGCTAATAAGTAGCCTGCGCACAAGAGCAGCAGGACAGTGGCGAGTAGGTTGCGTTTCATTAGTTTTCCTTGTTAAGATATTTTTCGTAGTTCTCCCCTATGAAGGATCCCTCAGTTTCGGTTTTATGATAAATGAAGACCCGTTATGGAGCTTCGCCTCAACTGCCACATACTTCAACTATATTTATATATGGCATAATTTTTCATGCTATCAAGCAATTATATTCCAATATCCTGTCAAGAACTTTCTTTGCGGAGGATTGTTGGGGGCTATCTAAATTGGCTTCCTCAGGGATTGGTTTTAGGGGAAAAGCCTGGGGATGGCTTCTGGGGTGGGGAACTCCGATTCCCCATAGCAAACCCAGTTCGCTTATGCGACAAATCACGCTCATTCTCGCTTAGCCGAATCAGAGTTCGGCATCCCGGATACTCCTTCTACGAGTCCCGTAGGGACGGAATTTCAGATAGCAACCTCCATCTACACAATGAACTGAGTCCTGTAGGGACGACATTTCAGATAGCAACCCCCATCTACACAATGACCTGAGTCCTGTAGGGACGACATTTCAGATAGCAACCTCCATCTACACAATGACCTGAGTCCTGTAGGGACGACATTTCAGATAGCAACCTCCATCTACACAATGACCTGAGTCCTGTAGGGACGACATTTCAGATAGCAACC
>JALNWR010000279.1 GCA_023230795.1 Candidatus Cloacimonadota bacterium | reverse complement strand
AGGCATTTTAAGGGCTAAAAACAGCAAATTTGGACAATAATGATGAAAATTGGCTAAAATTTCTGTAAAATCATCATCGGGTCACTTTCTCAGACTCAATGGATGGAATGTTCAACGGTCTTTCCCAGAGCACCGCAAACCGGTATATTTAGCATGAGCCACAATCCCGGCTTTGCCCAGAGCACTCAGAAGATGAACGGCCAAAGAGCACTTTTGGGATACAAAGTCTATCGTGATGGCGTAGCGATCGGCAATATCAATAATGCTAACACTCTGAACTATACAGATGAAAACCTTGATTCTGGCATCTACAGCTACGCCGTTACCGCCATTTACAGCAGCGGTGAATCCCTGCCCGCCACAATTGATGTGAACGTGAATCTGCAGCTTGCTGATGCGATCTTCTCAGATGGCTTTGAAAACTATGCAGATTTCAGCACCGATATGACTCCGTGGACACTTCTGGACCTCGATAATTCTGATACATATTGTTTTACCGGTATCGACTTCCCTGGCAGCGGAAGCCCTATGGCATACACTGTCTTCAATCCTTCGGCCACCGTACCTCCTATCGAAGGAATGGATGCTTATGAAGGTGAGAAGATGGCTGCCAGCTTTGCCGCTGTGAATGGTCCCAATAACGACTGGTTGATTTCACCACAGATCAGTCTGGAAGGAAATAGCATGCTGAAATTTGCGGCTAAGAGCCACATCGCACAATATCTGGAGCAGTTCCGTGTTGGTGTGTCCACCATGCCCTCCATCATCCATCAGGAATTCCAATATCTGACCGGTGCAGAACATGTGGTAGCTCCTGCAGAGTGGGCTGAATACATCTATGACCTCTCAGCTTATAACAACCAGGATGTCTACATCGCCATTCGCTGCGTATCTGACAATGCCTTCGTCTTCTACGTTGACAATGTATCGGTTCACTCCGGTGACGTTACCGATAACGATGACGAAGTGGCCCCTGTTCTCACAACCGTCCTGCAAGGTAACTATCCGAATCCGTTCAACCCGACCACCACTATCCGCTACAGCGTGAAAGAGGCTGCGCCGGTGTCGATCGAGATCTATAACCTCAAGGGGCAAAAAGTAAAACGCCTCGTCAACGAGATCAAATCCGCCGGCCAACACAATGCCGTGTGGAATGGTACCGACGAGGCTGGCCGCGCTGTTTCCTCCGGCGTATACTTCTACAAAATGAATGCTGGTAAATACAATGCTACCAAGAAAATGATCATGATGAAATAGTGTAACATGAAACACCGTCCGGATGGGACTCAATCTGTCATGCGGCTGTCGTTTTGCTATCTGACTCATAAGAAATGGATTTCTTGAGGGCCGGTAATGAGAGCCAGATTCTTTTCCAAGTGCCTAAGTAATTGGTAGTAAGCATATAAACACCGTAAGGCACTTGAACTCCAGTCATCTTTCATGCAAGTCGTCGTTCCTACGGGACTCTGCGGAGAAATGGCATCCTCCGGCTACGAATCCATCCGCGGGTGTTTGTAATCCAAGACCAGGATAGTAATATCGTCTTTATTGGTAGAGCCTCTAGCAAAATCTTGAACTTGGTTAAGAATGCTTTTGGCGGTATTTTCGGGATTGGGCAGGGATAAGTTCCTGATAATCTCTTCCAGCCCTTTTATGCCCAGGAATTCTTCATTGACGTTCATAGCTTCGGTGACGCCATCGGTATAAAGGATTAGCTCATCACCGGTGATAAGCTGAATAGTATCGCTGCCGATATCGAGGTTTTCAAATACTCCCAGGGCGGTGGAGTGAGTCTGGGCATACTTCTGGAAGCTACGGTCCATCTTTCTGACGTAAAGGGGTAAATGTCCGCAATTTGAGTATTCCAATTTCCCGCTGGAAAGCTCTATAACTCCCAAAAGAGCGGTCACAAAATTAGATTCGATATTATTTCGGGAGAGGAATTTATTGAGCTCCATCAGTAGCTCTTTACTGCTCTTGTAATATGGCGCGATGGAGAGCAGCAGGGTGGATACCATGGTCATGGCCATTGCGGCGACTATGCCCATGCCCAAAACATCCGCGATCACAAAACAGAAGTGATCATCATCAAGCATAAAATAATCGTAGAGATCACCACCGATATCACCGGCGGGTTCCAATATGCCATAGGCTCTGAGCTCTTTAACTCCCAGAGGGTGCTCAGTGTTACCTGGCACCAGTTTCGTCTGGATTTCACTGGCATAGATCACATCACCGCGGATCTGGTTTTTCTCTTCAGTGGTGATCCTGAGATTTTGAATGTATTCCTTCAGAGAGCGTTGCATGGTACTAAAGGACTGGGACAGAGTGGCAATCTCCTGGCTCTTGTCTGTCAAAGGAAGCACTGCTTCAAAATCTCCTGCTCCTATGCTGTCAGCAGCTTTTGCCAGCTTTTTCAAGGGTTTGGAGATGTTTAACCCTCTGGCATAGATCGTTAGACCTACAAGCAGGAAAATTATTATTGAAGTCAAAGTCTGGATTAAGAGGATCAAGTTTACATCCTCCATCAGTACGGATTCTTCGATTGAGACTCCTACAGACCAGCGATTGCTCATAATGTTTTGATAATATATCCAGGAATTCTTAAACGGGGATTTTCCGCCAATCTTAATAAAGCCATTTTCACCGGCGATCATAGCTT
>JALNWR010000278.1 GCA_023230795.1 Candidatus Cloacimonadota bacterium | reverse complement strand
TTGCCGCAATCCGGACAGCGGAAAAACTTCATGTTTTCTACAAAGCCGAGAATGGGAACTTTGAGTTGCTGAGCAAAATTCACCGATTTCTTTACGTCCAGAATAGCCAGGTCTTGCGGGGTGGTAACTATCACAGCTCCATCCACTCTGCCCAGGGTCTGAACGATGGAAAGCGGTTCATCACCGGTTCCGGGAGGAAGGTCTATAATGAGGTAGTCCAATTCCGGCCAATCAAAATCGCTGAAAAACTGCTTGATGAGCGCCATTTTCAAAGGGCCTCTCCAAATCAGAGCACTATCTTCTGAGGATATAAGTGAAGCCACAGAGAGCACATACAGATTTGAGAGCACTTTGATCGGAGCCGGTTTACCGCTCTCGGAGGTAGGGATTGACATTCCTTCTATTCCAGTAAGTTTAGCCACCGAAGGGCCGTGTACGTCTGCATCCAGGATGCCGACCGTCTTCCCCTGCATGGCCAGGCCGTATGCAAGATTGGTGGCAACGAAGCTTTTGCCCACTCCGCCTTTGCCACTCATCACCATGATGCGATGCTTGATCTTTTTCAGGTTTTCTTGAACCTGTTTGTCTTTATCGTCTGCCATTTATCTTCCTTTTTTCAGATTTACTTCTTTTATACCCCTGGTTCAAGGGCATTGTTTTTATATGCGTCATAGGCCTCGCGGACGCTCATCCCGCCTGCTCTGACAAAGATTTTCAGAGGCATTTGTTTCAATATACTTGCAGCGTTTCCGCCGGGTCCATTTCCGGTAATCAAGACATCAGCCTTGAGCTCATGAATCTTTTGGGCAGTTTTGGGGCCGGCACCATGTGCCACCTGCATTATTGCACGATTGTCGAGTGCTGTAAGTTCGTCTTTTTCTTCATCATAGAGCACGATGTAGTCTGTGCGGCCAAAGCGGGGGTCTATCTTAGCGTCCCAGCCTTCGCCGGTAGATGTAAAGATGATTCTCATATATTCTCCTTGATGGTCTGCCAGTATTCCGTGAAGATTGGCAACCATCTTGCTTCGTTTTCTTCTATCAAAGAGCGTCCCATGGCGATAGCCTTATGAAAATCGTCTGCATAAGGGATATCCCCCAAGTGCTGTACTTTGCTCTTATTTAGGTATTTATGGATATCATTGGTTACAGATGGATTGATATCCGCTTTATTGACAATGCAAGCGGAAGGAATCTGAAATTTTGCTACCAGTTCCTGCACTCGCTTGAGATCACTGAGACCGGATTTACTGGATTCTGTGACCAAAATTACATAGTCTGCACCCGCCAATGAGGCGATCACAGGACAGCCGATGCCTGGCGAACCATCCGCTAAAATATAAGGCTTGTCCTGAACTTTGGCTATCGCCTTGGCTTCGCTTTTCACTTTTGCGACCAGTTTTCCGGAATTGTCGGCTCCGATCTTCAGATGCGCATGCACCAGGCTGCAACCATAACGGGTGTCTGAAATCAGAAATTTCCCCACATTTTGATCAATGAGCGAGATCGCATCCTCAGGACAAATGTAATAGCAATAGCCGCAACCTTCGCATTCCAAATCTATGACGCGATAAGTCCCTTCAAAAGGTTCAATGGCATCAAAGCGGCATTTCTGATAGCAAAGGCCACAAGCGCTGCATTTACCTGGGTCTATCTCGGCCAAAACTCCGCTGTAAAAATCCTGAACTTTACTATTCTCAGGATGCAGGATCAGGTGCAGATCTGCAGCATCCACATCACAATCCGCTACCACCAGCTCAGCTTTGGCCAGATAGGCTATAGCTGCGCAGATCGAGCTTTTCCCGGTTCCGCCCTTTCCGGAGATGATTACTATCTCTTTCATGACAAACTCCTTATCTTGCTCAAAATCTGTTCTAAGGCCTGATCTACAGCCGGGACTTTCCGGTAAATTATCTCACCATGTGAGTATAGCTCGGCAATCTCTCTTTGATGAGGGATTTTGGCCAATAGCGTGATTCCTTCTTTCTGAAGATATTTATAAATATCGTTATTGCCAATTCCGTCTCGATTTATCACTACTGAAAATGGCAGATTCAGCTGGCGTACTGTTTCAACGGCCAGATTCAAATCAAAGAGTCCAAAGGGAGTGGGTTCGCTAATCAAAATAACGTAATCCACCGTTTTTACAGCGGATACCATCGCACAGGCAGTGCCGGGAGGGCTATCCAAAAGCTGCAATTCTTTTTCGGCAAAATGCTCATCGGCAAATTCGAGAGTTCTTTCTATCAAAGGTGAAGACTGTTCCAAACCTATATCGAGCTTGCTTTCGGTAAAATCCAGCTTGCCCAGTTGAAGGTGTCGGATTTCACCCAGGGATTGCTGCTCCATCGGGAGCGCTTGCATCGGGCACAATTCGCTGCAAGCATAGCAGGAATGGCACAATGGCGGCATGACCAGGATCATCTCGCCCAGCTTGATCAGGGCATTGAATTTACACCAGTTTATACACTTGCCACAGAGATTGCAGGATCCGGGGTCCCAGCTTGGAATAGCACGTGTAACTTTGTGAGTCTCAGCATCATCGCCCTGGATAAAGATCCCGCCATTGGGTTCTTCCACGTCCAGGTCCATGAGCAGGGTAGTCTGTGTTTCGGCGGCTTTCAGGGCCAGGTTTACCGCTAAAAAGGTCTTTCCTGTGCCACCCTTACCACTGGCAATTGCAATTCGCATTAG
>JALNWR010000277.1 GCA_023230795.1 Candidatus Cloacimonadota bacterium | reverse complement strand
ATTCTCAATTCTCAATTCTCAATTCTCAATTCTCAATTCTCAATTCTCAATTCTCAATTCTCAATTCTCAATTCTCAATTCTCAATTCTCAATTCTCAATTCTCAATTCTCAATCCTACATTCTAAATTCTCAATCCTACATTCTAAATTCCAATCTCACCCGATGCTTCTCCGCCCAATCCTGCAATCTCAGGTATTCTCCACTCTTTTTCAAATCCGTATCAGTCAGCTCATGTTTTTTCAGATCATCCAGGGTAGTGCTATATTGGCAGGGTTGGATGTAATAGCGATCCCCCTCGCTCAGCAGTTGATGGATATCATACAGATCATCGCCAAAGAGGATTTCCGGAGCCACCGTGGTGCGAAATTCATAGGCCAGACCGCTGAGCCGGATTAGCTCCATACTGCGGACTATGTCTTCTTTTTTTACCTTACTGCGGGTCAGTTTCTTATACAGGGGCAAAGGCGCTTTGATATCCATGGCGATGTAATCCACCGCTTTGGAATAGATCACCTGCGCCAGCACATCGGGACTGGCGCCATTGGTATCCAGTTTAACTTTATAGCGCATGGCCTTGAGGATCTTCAAAAAAGGCAGAAGGTCTTCTTGCAGAGTGGGTTCTCCTCCTGTAACCACCACCGCACTTAGTTTTTTGCGACGGCGGTAGAGAAAGCGCAGCACCTTTTCGGTGTTGAGCAGGGGGCCATAGAGCTCGGGGAGGACTAATTCGGGATTGTGGCAATAGGGACAGCGGAAATTGCAGCCCTGAGTAAAGACTATAGCGGAAAGCTCTCCCGGATAGTCCAGCAGGGAAAATTTCTGAAAGCCGCCGATCTTCATGCCAGAGACGCATCCTGCAGTTTTGGCTGATGCTTTTGTTTTTGAGTATCAAAGGTAGTGCGCAGCTTAAATTCTGCTTTTTTCCCTTCGTTCCATTGCGAGACCGGGCGCAGATAGCCCACGATGCGGGAGAATATCTCACAGCTTTTGCCGCATTTGGGACAGAGCGTCTGTTCACCCACCAGATAGCCATGCTGGGGACAGATGCTGAAGGTGGGCGAAAAAGTGAAATATGGCAAGTGGTAGTTCATGCAAACGCTTTTCACCAGATTTTTCACGCTTTCACTGTGCTCCAGCCGTTCTCCGCCAAAGATATGCAAGACGGTGCCGCCGGTATATTTGGTCTGCAATTCATCCTGCAAATCCAGCACTTCAAATACGTCATCGGAGTAGTTCACCGGCAATTGACTGCTATTGGTATAAAAAGGAGTAGGCTCCGTGCCATTTGCACTTTTGATGCCGGGATAGCTCTGCCGGTCCAGAAGGGCAAGCCGGTAGCTGGTTCCTTCCGCGGGAGTAGCTTCCAGATTGTAGTTGTTATTTGTAAGAGTCTGAAATTCGATGAGGCGTCCGCGCAGATAGTCCATCACTTTCAGGGCAAAATTGCGGCCTTTATCAGTGCCCACGTTTACGCCCAGGAAGTTTTCACAGGCTTCATTCATGCCAATGATCCCGATGGTGGAAAAGTGATTTTCCCAAAATTTATCAAAGCGTTCTTTCACGCTCTTTAAGTAAAAACGGGTATAAGGATACAGGCCGCTATTTGTATAGCTTTCCAGAACTTTGCGCTTTACTTCCAAAGATGCCATCGCCAGATTCAGGATTCTTTCCAGACGGGTAAAGAAATCCTGTTCGTCTTCGGCCAGATAGCCCACCCGCGGCAAATTCAAAGTTACCACTCCGATCGAGCCGGTGAGAGGATTCGCCCCAAAGAGCCCTCCTCCTCTGGCCTGTAGCTTGCGGGTGTCCAACCGCAGGCGGCAACACATGCTGCGCGCATCATTGGGGTCCATATCGCTATTTATGAAATTTGAAAAATAGGGAATGCCGTATTTGGCGGTGGCCTCCCAAAGGTATTCGATGGTGGGATTATCCCAGTCAAAATCTTTAGTGATATTATAGGTCGGGATCGGGAAGGTAAAGACTCTGCCCTTGGCATCCCCTTCTATCATCACCTCCAGAAAGGCTTTGTTCAGCATATCCATTTCGGCTTGAAAGTCTGCATAGCACTTGTCCTGGGGCATCCCGCCGATGATTACCGGCTGGTCCTTGTACAGTGATGGTGGAAACAGGTCTATGGTGATATTGGTAAAAGGAGTCTGAAATCCTACCCGGGTAGGCACATTAATATTGAAGACAAATTCCTGCAGCGCCTGCTTCACTTCTCGATACGAAAGCTGATCATAATAGATAAAGGGCGCCAAAAGAGTATCGAAACTGGAAAAAGCCTGCGCTCCAGCCGCTTCTCCCTGCAAAGTGTAAAAGAAATTAACTATCTGCCCCAGTGCGCTGCGAAAATGCTTTGCCGGTGAACTTTCCACCTTGCCCACAGCTCCGCAAAAACCGGTCTGCAAAAGGTCCATCAAATCCCAACCCACACAATATACGCTCAGCTGACCCAGATCGTGAATATGCAAATCGCCGGATACGTGTGCTTCCCGAATTTCGGGGGGATATACTTTGTTCAGCCAATAGGTTTTACTCACTTCCGAGGCGATGTAGTTATTCAACCCTTGCAGCGAATAGGCCATGTTCGAATTTTCATTCACCTGCCAATCCAGTTTCTGTAAATACTGGTCTATCAGCTTCACGCCGGCGCTGGAAACCATCTCCCGCAGCCGGGCATGTTGCTCCCTATATATAATGT
>JALNWR010000276.1 GCA_023230795.1 Candidatus Cloacimonadota bacterium | reverse complement strand
CCATTATGCTCCGGAAAAAAAAGCAGGATAGCCTGGCTCTGGCCAAGATTAATAACAAGCAAAAGATGTCGCTCTTCACGACGCATCCTCCGATCGAGGATCGCATAGAAAGATTAAGGAATATGTAAATGAACCAGATACAGGGACTTCAGATCGCCAAGATTGCCATGGGTGGCATGGGCTTGGGATTCAGTGACAACAAGGCGATATTCGTGCCGTTCACGGCCATTGGCGACGTGGTGGAAGTTCAAATCACTCTGGAAAAGAAGGATCACGCCTTTGCCAAAGTGCTCACTTTTCACGAGCGGGGGCCAGGCGTTCAGGATCCCATATGTGAAGCATTTGGTGGCGAAAACGCCAGTGGCGGTTGCGATTGGCTGATGGTGGATTATCCCACTCAGACGACCTGGAAGGACACCCTGGTGCAAGAGCTGTTCAAGCACTATCAACCCGAGACCGAGATTTATCCCATCGTCCCTGCGGACAAGCCATATCACTATCGCAATAAAGTGTTTATGCCGGTGGGGGAAGACAACTATGGCATCTACGCGCGTTACTCCCATGAGATCGTGCCGCATGTGGCCTGCCGCATCCATCCGCCCATCTTTGATGATATTGCCAGGATGGCCTTTGAGCTCTGCAAATTGGCCAAGGTGGAGCCCTACAACGAGATTGAGCATTCCGGAACGCTACGGCACATCGGCCTGCGCTGCAACAAGGATGCCAGCCAGATCCTGCTGATCCTGGTCACCCGCTCCGCCCGCCTGCCCTTTACCAACACCATTGTGCGGGGTTTGACGGAGCACTTTCCCCAGATCACAGGCATCGTGCAAAACATCAATCGCACAAAGGGAAATGTGATCCTGGGCGAGGATGATAAACAGCTTTGGGGCCAAAACTATCTGGAAGATACGCTAAGTGATCAAACCTTCCGCATCCATTACCGCAGTTTTTGGCAGGTAAATACCGGCACTATGGAAAACATCCTGGCGGCCATGCGCGCCAAGCTGAAGTCACAGAGCAAGGTGATCGATGCCTATTGCGGCATCGGAGCCATTGGCCTGGGCTTGAGCGATCGCATCGGTGAACTGCTCGGCATCGAAGAAGTGCCGGAAGCAGTGCGGGACGCCCGCGCTAATGCCGAACAAAACGGCATCGCCAACGCCAGGTTCATCACCGGTAAGACGGAGCAATTGCTGGCCAAAGCCATGCAAGATTTCCCCGCCGATGCCATCGTGCTGGATCCTCCCAGAGCCGGAGTGGAAGAAAGCGCGCTGTGGGCAATCCGCTCTGCCAATATCCATGAAATCCTGTATCTGAGCTGTTCCCCGATGAGCCTGGCCCGGGATCTGAAGATCCTGCTCACAGATGGGAAATACGAGTTGGCAAGCATCGCGGCCTTCGATATGTTTCCCAATACCTGGCACATCGAATGCCTCGCCCATCTGCGATTGAGCAAGTGAAACTAAGCTTCCTTGTCCTGTTGATCCCGGTTTTGCTGCTCTTGGGCAGTTGCGATACCGAATCATCGGAAGCCATCTCCCAAAGGGAAATCCGCGATCTCTACTATGAGCTTGCTCTGGATTTTAACTTGGGGAACGTTTACGGCATGCTGGACAAGGTACATAATGACTACCTGCATAAGGGCAACATCGTTTGGCATCTGAATCAGGAAATCCTGGATCGCATGGCGCGCTTTCAGCTCCTGGAGATCGAAGTGCTCTACATCGAGTTTCAGGGCAGCCGCTATGCAGTTGCCCACACCCGGGATCGCTATAGCTCTGCCATTGAAGACCTTAGCTACAACGAACCGGAAAGCAGCGGCTATTTCTCATATCTGTATCGGGATAACGGCACCTGGCTGATCTATGGCAATCAGCTGTGGGTGAAGAAGTAACGTACCATTCTGATGCAACGAACATTTCAACCAAGTTACGAGTGACGCGTGACAAACAAAGCAAGCCAAGCCATTAAACTGCATAAGTAACAATTTCATAAAGCAAACATCTCCCATCAATGCCGGTGCTGCGGCGACTACAAGGACATCATGAACCTGATCACAGTGCTTTTCTATAGGATCCGGATGAAGTGATTGTCCATACCTTGATAAAGAGCCCGGCTTCTTACCAGTATTATCATTCTGGATGTTCTACCAATATATCTGTGATTGCTGCATAAAGAGAAATTTTTCGATTACAGGAATATTTATCTTGACAGTTCTTGAATTCACTACAATCTTGGTCTTGAAAAAAAACAAGGAGTTTAGCATGTTAAGACGATTTGTTAATTTTGTTCTTATCCTGTTAGTCGCAACTGTCTATTACGGACATTTATGGGGCGCCGATTTCGAAAACGACGCGCTGGACGAAGCTGAAGCAAAACGGGATATGATGGCCTATGTGCAGTCCACCTTCCCACATCGCTTTGGCAACAATCTTCACACCGGGGATTATGTCCAATATGAACTTAGTAACCATCATTCTGGTGATAGCGAACCTGAACTGAACAGTTTGGAAGTAACTGATAGGCAGAATAAGGTCGTAACGATCAAGGAAGAGTTTGAAGGTAACATCCTCTTCTACATGATTGATCTAAGCAGCAATACCCTGTTGGAGTATTGGGGCTATGATGAAGACGGCAGAGAACATCGGCCTGTCTTTCTCTCTGAAGGAGAAGTGGAAAGCAGAATGAAATCCATGCTTATGTCTG
>JALNWR010000275.1 GCA_023230795.1 Candidatus Cloacimonadota bacterium | reverse complement strand
TTGGACTGCTATTGGACGGTGATTTCTTACTACAATTCACTTAGGGAGCTTGGACGCATGTACAGCAAAACCAGAGATGAAGTGCAACAAGCCTATAAACAGATGGTTCTCAAGCGGAATCCTCTCAGTAAAAGATATTTGTTGCGTCATCCCAAAGAATTGACAAGCCGGATTTCTGGTTACGAAGTAAAACAAGTGCTAAAATCTCTGGAATCACCAAGCATTGTAGACAACGATCCCAATAAGGTTCAGGATAATGCCATTGATGTTGTCTTTGCCACAAACATGATTTCGGTAGGTTTGGACATTCCGCGTTTGAATCTGATATTAATGAACGGACAACCCAAAAGCGCATCGGAATACATCCAGGTTACAAGCCGTATTGCTCGTAACTATCCCGGTCTGGTGCTTACTCTTTTCAATCCATTTAAAGCCAGAGATAAATCACACTTCGAGAATTTTGCTTCCTTTCACCAGAACTATTATCGTTTTGTAGAGCCAATATCGGTTACCCCTTACACACGTGTAGCAATCCGTAAAATGATGCCGACTCTAATGTCCGCATACGCCCGCATGGTAAAGGGTATATCCTCTCCCCAAGACTTGGGATCCCAGGACTTTGAGGAATATATTGATTTTATGGCTTCAAGGATGCAAGATGACACCTCCATGATGCCCTTTTTCCGGGCCAGATTGAATAAACACCTTATTACCTTGCAAGAAAAACTGTCTAATAATCCAGATCTTAGCTTCAGAAAGCTCTTGCTTAATGCAAGTGATGCTATCGCCTTAGATTATGATGATAACGATTGGTTGACCATGAATTCTATGCGTGAAATCAGCCCCAATACGGTAATAAAACTTGTAACACCCAGGTTAAAAAAAAGGAACACGGATTATGAATAAGTACTATGAGATAGCCTGTCATTCCATAATAAGCTCGTATGGGGGAATAGGCTCTTTGATAGAAACTCCAGAGGGATCCATGCGAATTCTGCCTCTTGAGAAGTGGCCATTTTTTATTAACGAGGTCGATGGCAAAGACAGAGAAAAGGTGAATTCCTTGTCGGTACAGGACCCAAGGCTAATTTACAGATTGAAGGACAATTTTCCCAACCTTGAATACCTATTAAAAATACCAGCAAATAGCACTACACACTCTGGATACAAGGTTGCATCAGATACCAGCTTGATTTCGGCAGAACTTTTTCCCCAATGGATGTTTTGCCCAGTATGCAACCGATTTATGCAACATTCCGATTGGCGGCATGTACATAGAATAAGCAATTTGCAGGGTAGTTTTAATCTATACTGCCCTTGTTGTCAGATGAAATCAAGTAAAAAAAGGAAGATAATGCTTGAGCAAGTTAGGTTTATTCAGGTTTCTGAGTCTGGACAAATCCGGGATTTCCCTTGGGAAGACTGGCTTAATGATAAAGTGCCTGATGCTCAAAATCATGAAAGACATGAACTTTCATACCGAAGTTCAATAAGATCAGATAACCTTGAGTCAATCAGAATATCTTGTGGGAAATGCAAGGCTTCCACAAGTCTTTCCGGTATTTTTAATCCACCTTCAAATGGCGAATCCATGAGGACAGTCTTGAAATCAAGCAACAGCGTTTACTTTCCGGGAATATTAAGAAGCTTAATGATTCCCATCTCCAGACTGGATCGTAACAATCCTCCTAAATCAGAAACAGATTATCGATGTTACGAACTTGAATACATGGTCAATAAAGCTACTGCAGATGATTTTTCTGATGAAGACCCAATCTATCTAAAAGAAATGCCTTCTATAAACAGCACTATATCACTTATATCGATTAGAACTTTGAGTATGGCTATGGTATTGTGTTCCTATAGCAGAATCAGCCCCATCAGCCCAGGCGCAATATTTGAAAAAGGTAAATCCATGCATGTTACAAAAGCAGGAGAGTACACCTCTTATCTCCCAAGCATAGAGTTGGCGGGGGAAGGCTTTCTATTGGACTTTGATGATAAAGCGATTCGTAAGTGGTATTCAATTATCAAAAAGCAGGATGATTTCTGGCAACGTATAATAAATCACAGCAAAACCCTCAATAATTTTAATCCTTTAGGGGGTGGTGTGATAACAGATTATGCTCTGTATAAGTATGTTCTACTCCATACTATAGCACACTTGCTCATCAAACAACTTGAATTTGTGTGTGGCTATCCTGCTTCTTCTTTGAGTGAGCGGATATATTGCTCAGCAGATTACCATGCCGGTATTATGATATATACCGTTGCGGGATCAGAAGGTAGCTATGGGGGCATTGTGACAGTTATTGAAAATGGTGACCTACCTCAATTACTTGTAGAATCCATAGATAAGGCAAAGTTTTGCGCCAATGACCCTGTATGTATAAACGATAGCTCAGTGTGCTTCTCGTGTTGCTTGCTGCCTGAAACCTCATGCGAGTCGTTTAATTTACTCCTTGATAGAGCCTTAGTCATAAACGAACAGTACGGTTTTATGGCACAGATAATAGAGTAACGGTTAAGTGGAGCTGACCCTATCCCTGAAAATTACGTCACCGGCTGAGTGACAGACCAGAGCCTAATCAAGCATTCGTGAAAATCAGGGAAAAGCCTATGCAGAGATTTTTGTTGACAAATAATCGGCCATACAAGTATGGTTCATAAACATAGTAGAGCGGGAATAGCTCAGTGGTAGAGCGCAACCTTGCCAAGGTTGAAGTCGCGGGTTCGACCCCCGTTTCCCGCTCCA
>JALNWR010000274.1 GCA_023230795.1 Candidatus Cloacimonadota bacterium | reverse complement strand
TTATTTCAGCGGGATTATCCCATTCATATACAGTTCCTTCTGCAGGATCATAGATCACAGGTACGTCTGGTGTCATCACGCCCATGAAGTTTACCATTTCATCTGCCTCAGCAGCATATACATAATCTTCAGGAGTCCAGGTGACATAATCCATTACGACAGTGTAAGTTCCGGCTACAGCAGGATCGAAGGTGAATGGAGTGATTTCTCCAGAGTCCATACCGTCGATATAAATCGCGGCACCATCATAGTTTGAATTTACTGTGAGGGAAAACTCAGGTTCTACGGCTCCAAACATGTTTGCTGGAAATGTCCAGGCATCATCACCCTCCCAAAGGAAGACAGGACCAGAATCTGCTGGAGCAGTAAAGGTTCTGGTGACTGAATTGGTATTGATATCAAGGTTGGGAAGGTAGGTAACTACTGCGGTAAACTGTAATCCTTCAATTGCATTCCCGGTTGTTGGAAAACCTTGAGCATCAAAGATTAACCATGCGGCCGTTCCGGTTGGCCCGGGATTGGTGACTACTCTCACGATATTAGCGGTATTAGTATCTGTTGAGATGGTGCCACCATTGGTATCGTCAGTCACGACTACGTGAAACTCGGGCTGATGATTGGTGGGTGAGTCTGGAGTATTTACATATTCCATGATGTCCCCGTCAGCTATCTTTAGCATAACATTAAATTGTCTTGGGTTGTATGCAAAAGCACTTGCGGCAAGAATAAGTATGGACACGACTAATAATATTTTTTTCATTATTTCTCCTAATTACTTTCTGGCTTTGCCAGAGATAGACATGGTCCCGGCAGCTCGGCTGGGCCAGGTTCCGGCGGCATTTGCATTGATCCAGAGAGGATTTCCAATGGAAGTTGCAAAATCGCCATTCCATCCACCAAAAGGATTAGCAGCAGCGCTTACCCATTCTTGACTTGATGCATCAAAGTTCAAAACAGCGGTAGCACTGATATCATCGCCAACAAGTGAAGCAAGGTTCAGATCACTTCTGTTGAGGGGAAGCATAATCATATTATTCCCAGCTACTAAAGCGTAACTTGGATTAGCTGCCGGTAAGTCTCCAATACTATAGAAAGTTCCAGCTGCATCGACATTGACCCACAGGGCTTGGCCATTGGATACGCTAAAATCGTTATTCCATCCGCCAAAAGGATTAGCGGCTGCGCCTACCCATTCTTGGCTTGCTGCATCAAAATACATAACAGCGGTAGCGCCAATTGCAACACCAACTTCACTGGCCATTGCATAGCTTTGCATCATGGGTAAAGCAAGTGTGTTATTGCCAGCCACAAGGTCATATTTAACATATCCGACCACTTCGGATGGGTCAGACTCAACCGCGAAGAGGGATCCTACGAAGAGTAGGAGCATAAGCGGTAATATAAATTTTTTCATAACATTCCTCCTATAAGGAAGTTCGAATTTAATCATAAAATAAGTTTTTGTTTTGGTCCACCGCGTTGCGGCGGGGTAAACACTACGTTAGACTCTTTCCGGCATGCTGTTAATACTGCGCCGGCGTTTGACTTTGAAATTCCATGTCTTTGTTTCATCGCACATTACACTCTTTATAGTTTCATTTCTAAGTTACGAGACCAATATAATCAGAGGGGTAAATGCTGTCAAGCACAAAAAGCGTTTTTATTCGTTTTTCATGTTTGTTTGTGGAAAAATATGCACTCAGGGAGAAGCGGGGACTGAGAAGCTCGCTTTGATCAAGCATTTAGGCTTTGGCAAGGTGGCTGGGGGGGAGAGGAGATATTTTTTGGGGGATATTGGTTTTTCTTCTGAAATGGGGTTATCATCTTTAGTAATGGCTAATAGGTGCTATCTGAAATGGCGTCCCGCTGGGACTCTGCGGAGGAATGGCATCCTCCGGCTACTATACCGGGGCTCGGTAAAAGAATAATCAGTAAAACAAAATAAATATCTTGACAATATAAGTGACACTAAATATCTTGGCTTTGGCATTCAGAAGAGGGTGCCAAGTAGAATAAGAAACTGGAGGAAGACATGACTCATCCCGTAGTTCATTTGTGCGAAAAGGCGAGTGTAGTGGTATTGCAAGATGGAGACATAGTGCATGAATTTCGTAAGAGTAAGGGCTGGATTTATCTATTGGAAGTGTTGCGGCATCCGGGGGAATGTAGGTACGCTTACAGTCTGAGAACGGCAGAACACCCCATTCCAGAGGAATATCGCTTTAGCAACATTATAAGTGAGACTGAAAGAAATCAGCACAATCTTTATGCACAGCATTATGCCCGCAGCATCAAGATGGCAGACTGGCGCACTATCAAAGAAGTATCTCAGCGATTAAACCGCCTGATCGCTATGGAAGCAGAACTAAGGGTAAATAACGACATTGCCGCTTTGGAGGAAGTGTTGCAGGAAAAAGAGCAGCTCAGCCAATATCTGCAGGAGGTGATGGGCAAAGGTGGGCGGCTGCGAAACTTCAAAGATAGCGGTACCAAAGCGGTGGTCTCGGTGAACAAAGCCATGCGCCGCTGCTTGAAGGAGATCGAGGAAGTGGACCCGCCTTTGGGGAGATATCTCAGGAAACGGGTGAGAATCTGGCATAGGGTGGTGTATGAGCCGGGGGAGATTGAGCTTAGGTGTTAGGGGGTTAGGGGTTAGGGCTTAGGGGGTTGAGGAGCTTGAGAGGGTTGAGATTTGATAAACGCTAACAACTGGAGTTCAACACGCTGCCTTCTGGAGTTCAACACGCTATAACAAGCTTTACATATACTATAGCT
>JALNWR010000273.1 GCA_023230795.1 Candidatus Cloacimonadota bacterium | reverse complement strand
ATAGAGCTGTGCATCCGCATCGCTGGGATTGTAGAACCGTACGCTGTTTGGTGGGCTGTTCGGGGATGAGGCGTAGGTTGCCACCAGGGCTCCCGTATTCGTGGAATTCACGATCTTGCTCCAATCAAAAGGCAGATCGGGCACAAAGACCGTATCCCAGTTCTGCACATAGGGCAATTCGTTTATTGTAGGGTCTGCGTGAGTAGTGAAACTCCAGATTGGACAGTTTGTAGCATCACCAAAGGCATTGTAAGGAATTATCTGCCAGTAGTAAGTAGTGTTATAGCCCAATATAGGGTCTGGAGTATAGCTGGTAGCAGCTTGCATATCCAGGTTGTTTTCGATATTGCTGGGCGGATTGTTTGTGCCCAGGTTCAGTTTGTAACCAGTGGGTCCACCGCCTCCGCTATTCCAGTTCAGAGTAGTGAAGGTTGTCACGCCGATAGCTGCATCGGCAGGGCTACTTGCAATTGCTGGGAGAGGAGGCGAATCGATAGCATAAGGGGTGTAGCTAATAGTTACATTGGGGCGGTCTGCTCGGGTAGAACCATTGCCTGTGGGAGGGTTTTGATCAGCATTCCAGCTAAGGTGAGTGTCGGCAAGGGGGGTCGAGTGGATTCCGCCACCGGCAGAGCTGCCACCGGCAGTACCGGCACCGCTTCCACCATAGTTCCTTTCTACCAGGATCACGAGGTTGTCGCCCTGATCCACATCAAAGGTATTGTCGAGCGTGAACAGATTCCAGCCGCCATCCGCGAGTCCGGTAAAGGGCTGATCATAAAGCATAATAGCACCAGCGATCATATTATCCCAGGTATCGGTAGTCAAGGTGTTGTCGCCAGTCGTTTTCATGTATATTTTGGTGGGCACTTCTGCTGTGGTAGCAATGCTGGAATACCATGAGACCGCAGATATTCGGGTGTTTTGCGCACCAATCTCAGCGGCAGTGTATAAGGCAGCGCTGCGCTCATAACCATAGTAGCTTCCCAAGGGGAAACGTTGGGTCGCAGTTCCGGTGCCGATTATCACTTCCTCGGCGAACAATCCCAGCATGAGAGCCAGGATACTGACTAATAGTATAAACTTCTTCATACAGAGTACTCCTTAATTTAGATGTATGTCTATGATACTTACTTTAGGTAGTATATGATCCTCCTAAGCGTAATGTTACACGCTTGGGAGACCTACCAGATTTGATTTTGATAGTTTGCGTAAAAGCCTGTCCGGAAAAGAACTGCTTTACGTACGGATGGATGTGTCGCCCAGACAGGCCACAATCCTTTTGATCTCGAAAGACGAAGGGTGATGCGAAGCTTTTCCCTGCACATTCTTCCCGAGCTTGGGATGATGCTGTGCTACGATTATTACTCAGAGTGAGGATGCTCCAGTCTTCACCCGGCATGCAGTTGTTCTGAACAGCTTGCTCTTGGTAACTGTCGGTTTTAAAAGTGGTGTTCAGTTCCATTTGATTGGTGTGTTTGGGAGGAATTCTATAGTTCTGCATCTTAAGAACAGGGGCTCAAGGCGTGAGCACCAAAAGCGAAAGAATTGATGTTTCCAGTTTCCCACCCGCATCCTTGGAAATTGCTAATGTACAAGAGAAATTGTTGGTGGAAGTTTTTGTAAAAGGTACTGTCAGAATCCGGTTCTCCTGTGTCAGGGTTTACTAAGGTATCCGCTTTAATGGTTGCCGGAAATTGGGCACCGAGATTTGAAATAGCTCCAAGGGCTAATACCAGGAGCAAAATAAACAGCATATTTAGCTGCATGGCTGTTACTCCTATAAGTCTTTGTTGTTATTGTTGATTCTCTTCTAATGTCAGACCTTGCAAGAAGTAAAATCGCAGAGTCTGTTTCAACGATAAAAAACACTTAAGTCTAAATACATGAAAAGTAATAGCTTGATTTCTGTAAAGGAATATCTTTAGGTTCATGTTCGATCATAGTATGTAACTGCTTCCTACAATATGTTACTGCGTCTATAAGATACCCATAGCACCGTGAAATCTCCAGCCTGAAGAACCAAAATCTTGTCGATAAAGAAAAGCCCCGGACAGTGTGTCCGGGGCTTCGTTTATGGAGTTCTTTATTCCATGAGCAGCATCTTGCGGGTGGCGTTGTATTTACCAGCGGTAAAGCGGTAGAAGTACACGCCGCTGCTCAGGGCCTTGCCATTATTATCACGAGCTTCAAAGACTATGCTGTGACGGCCGCTGCTACTGGCTTCATTTAGCAGGCTGCGCACTTTCTGGCCTTTGACGTTATACACATCCAGGCGCACATTGCAGGGCTCCAGGATATCGTAGTAGATAGTAGTAGTGGGGTTGAAGGGGTTCGGGCTGTTGCCCTTCAGGGCAGTAGCCGTTACCGGGCTCAGCTCGTCTTCACCGGAAGTCGGTTCGAGCGTGATGTTCAGGGTGGTATTTTGGTTCGGTGATACCACCACGTTATCCACGGTAACTGATTTATAGTTCTCAGCTGAAGCGGTAACGGAATAGCTTCCCACAGGAAGTACTATGGAGTATGCTCCAGCGGTATTGGTAGTAGCTTGGTATGTATCTGCAGATACTGTAGCACCTGCGATACCCTGTCCGTTACGGCCGCGGATTATGCCAACTATGTTTCCGGTTACGCTTTCTTTTACCAGAGGATTAGAGAGCGCAGCAGGAGAGCTGACATCTGCGGTGTAAATGGCTTTTATGCCCCAACGGTAGGTGTTGTTCGGCAAGCTTTCCCAGTCTTCATCATCGAAGCTGAGAGTGCTGATCAGTTCATCGTTGAGTAGT
>JALNWR010000272.1 GCA_023230795.1 Candidatus Cloacimonadota bacterium | reverse complement strand
CTGCAGGGGCTCTTTGCTCAGCCCGCTGATCTGAATCTCGCAAGAGGTAGTGGCTTTATGCAAAGGATTGGGCAAACTGCAAGCCAGCTTTTCAGCCGCAGGCGCATAAGCTCCCGCATTGGACACCGGAAGCTCCAGAGTCACATAATCGATAAGATTGTCACTCACCGAAAAGGTGGTATTGGCATTGATGGATTCGATGAAGGAGATGCTGCTATCAGCATTGAATATCGGAGACATATCTATATCTGTATATCCGCCCTGACCGTCTTCTATCGCCATGGTAGCCGCCAGCGGGATATCCCCATCTAAATCTGTATAACGCAATTCCGCGATACCGGTTGTTTCATTAAAAGTTATTAGTTCAAGCTCCGGCAGAGTGTTTTGCATCACTTCATAGATCAGAGGATTGAAATCTATCAAACCCGGAGTGCTGTAATCTCCTATGCCGATATCGGGAGTTTGATTTTGGAAATCTATGGATATTTGTGCGGTAAGGTCTGTAGTCAAGAGCAAATTTGTGGCATTAGGCCAGGGGCCGAAAGCCGGGTCTGCGGCCAGATCAGCAAAATTGCAGCTAAGATACAGTACCCCATCTGAAACTGTGCTCTGGACGTCTCCGATGCGCTCAAAGCTGGGCGAGAGCTCCAGATCTATCCCTATTTTGTAAAGCCCGGGAGAAATCAGCCCCGGAATATTGAAAGTGTAGATCATCGCATAAGCCATAGAGTCCAGAAGAGTTTCCGGATTCATGATCATGCTGCCATAGAAATTATAAGTAGAAAAGCTCTGTAAGAGCGGAAACGCCCCGGAAGCATTAGTGATGGCGCGGTAAAACTTATCTTCAGAGCAGGCTACATACGATGCGGTGATATCGAGATTGGGGCTATCGGTTTGCCAGGGATCACCGATGGGGTCTTCCCCGATCAAAGCCATAGCATTACTTGGAGGCGGGAAGGTGTCATTTTCCAGCCAGGCCGAATGCAGATAGGAAGCCGCTTGACCCATGGCCTGAACCGAGCTTTGAAATCTGTAATAAAGCCTGTCGCCAAAGCTGTAAGGCACCAGAGCTTCGTAACTTCCGCTGTCCAATAAATTGATCTCAGCCTCTTGCCATCCTCCGGTGCTACTGCTATAAAAAAGCTGCTGATCTACCGCCTCGGAGCCTATCACATCATAACGCAGATGGACAAAGCCATCGGGGTCCACAGAGCTGTGACGGATATTCTGAAAGGGGCTCAAAGTCTGAGCGCCAATACCCGCTGTAAATACCAGTAAAATTGCCAGTAATATATGTTTCATCTTGAGTCTTCCTCTTCTGAGTTATGCTGCTCAGTCAGTTCTTTGAAATATGACCAGGGATCTTGATTTGGCTCACTCCAGATAGTGGGAGCCTGTGTAAAATCGATATGATGGCTTAATATATAGCCTTTCAAGGCCTGGGGTAAAGCGGTAAAGCCGCCTTCCAGTTTTTGCCCCCGAAGCACAAAGAGCAGCTGCCCCGCCCGATCAGACATACACATAAAGGGCAGCCAGGGAGAGATATAGTTCATATTGTATTCCGCCGGTACCGAGCTCAAACTGCTATCTGCCAGAGCCGCAGTGCGAACCCTGTATTCCGAAATTTCCGCAGCCTGAAAGTAATCGCTCTGCACATGGATATTATACTCGCGGCGGGGGAGTATATGAGGATAAAAGGGAAAGATTTCGCTATGATATATAGTGCTTTCGCCCACTTGCACACAAGGCAGCATCGAGCTGATATAAGGCAGCATATCCGGTTCATAGACGAAGCTTTGATTCACGGGATCGTTCAGTATATGCAGCAAAGGCAAGTTCCTGCCGGTAAAGGGATTACGCCAGGTATCCAGGACCTGTCTGGTGCGATGATCCAAGAGCAGAATCACCTCTTTTCCCAGCAGCTGATATCCCCCCTCCACCTTCTGCAGACGGGAGATATTGTAGCCTTCCAAAGCAAAAAGATGCATGCTCTTTTGCTCCGGAATCATGCTATATACCTCACCGGTAAAGTGAAACACGGTTTCCTGACCTGATAGATCTGCCCGAACCCGAAGATAATCCTGAAGATAGGCCGAATCCGGACTCACGTCCCCAGCCAGCATCATCAGCGGCATCAAAAGCAAGACCATCGCATATAGTGACTTCTGGAACATAATCCTCCACCAAATTCTCTTTTTACCATTTTCCAGGCAAGGCTGTGGGTGTCAAGTTTTTTGACGGCAGAAGGAGGGCAGGCTGAGAATATAAATAGGCCTCATAAGAAATATTGCGCTTTTTTATCCCTAATCCGGATGCAGAAAGAGCTTTTACTGGCATTCCCCCAAAATATCGAGTCACTCTTTTGATAATGAAATTAATGATAGTATCTTAGCTATCATTTATGCCCATGTATTTCAGTTTATACTTTTGGCTGTTAAGATTCATGATTCCAGCATTAATGTCCTTCCAATCCGAGTCCCAACGGGACGGCATTTTAGATAGCAACCTGCAGCTACACAAGGTTGTAGAGTCCTGTAGGGACGGCATTTCAGATAGCAAACACCGACCAGTCCATAATCAGACTCTCGTAAAATGGGGGAATGCCTGAAAAAGCTTTTACTGGCATTCCCCCAAAATATCGAGTCACTCTTTTGATAATGAACTTAATGATAGTATCTTAGCTATCATCTATGCCTATGTATTTCAGTTTATACTTTTGGCTGTTAAGATTCATGATTCCAGCATTAATGTCCTTCCAATCCGAGTCCCATCGGGGCAGCATTTTAG
>JALNWR010000271.1 GCA_023230795.1 Candidatus Cloacimonadota bacterium | reverse complement strand
TACATGAAAGAAGATTGTTTGGAGTTGAAGCGCCATACGGAGTCTATACATATACTAGCAATTACTTAGGCGCTTTGACTTCAAAGAATCTGACTTTCATTCCCGGCTTACGAAAGTCGGCTTTCAATAAAGTTCAAACGCCTTACGATATTACGCATATATCATCTATTACTTAGGCGTTTGGAACAAAAATCTTGCTCTCATAAACGGCCCCAAGAAATCCATTTTATGTGAGTTCAGATAGCAAACACCGCCAGACCATCAACCTCCTCTTTCCACATAGCACTTCCTCCCCCCTGGATAGATTCCAATATCTTTTGCAGGAAACCGCCTTTGCCTTAGTATATCATAAGGTGTATATGAATGAAAAAAGAGCAATTTGAACAGTTTCTGAGCGACCATGAAAAGCGGATTTTCCGTTATTTGATGGGGATCACTGCCAACGAACAAGATGCTATGGACCTTGTGCAGGCAGTGTTTATCGCTATTTTCGAGAACTTTGAACGCATCGAAGAACCCACCGCTCTTTCCTATACATACCGCGTCGCACACAACAAAGCCATGACCTTTTTGAAAAGAAAATCCCGCTATATCAGTGTGGATCCCCAATCTTTTACTCATATTCCCCAGCCCAGTCAGCCCGAAGAAGTGGATTATTCGGCCTTGCAAAAAGCGGTGGCCGAGCTTCCGCCCCGCATGGCCGCGGTGATCCAGCTTCAGTATTACGAACAGCTTTCTTACAAAGAGATATCACAGCACTTGGGAATCAGTCTGAAAGCGGTGGAATCGCTCTTGGTGCGCGCCAAACGTATCCTGCGAAAAAAAATAATGCAGGAAACACAGGAGAACAAAGTATAATGTGCAGAAGCGCTTACAGCTTACAAAACTTTAAAGGAGAGAAACATGAGATGCAAAACCGCAGAACGCTACATCAGCCTAAAGCTCGACGGTGAGCTTTGTCCGCGCCGCCAAAAAGCCCTGCACAGACACTTGCAGACATGTTCCTTTTGTGCCCGGATTCAAAGTTTCAATCTGGCTATGCAAACCAGATTGCAAGAGCTGCCCCAAGCGGAATTTCCCCAATGGCTGCATCACCGCATCCTTAGCAATCTGCCCCGGCAGAAGAAACAGAGCTGGGCGGGCAAACACGCCTTGTCCTACGCTACAGCGAGCCTGGCCATCATCTTCAGCCTTCTGGCCGGCACCCTGGTGGGAATCAAGGGATATGAAAGCAGCGAGAGCTACACTCAGAGCGAAACTGAATACAGCTATCTCAGCTTTGGGGAGCAGAGCCTGATGGAGGTATATGATGACTAAACGCAGCATAATAATCCTGCTATTTGTCTCCCTGGCCTTCAATCTGGCCGTGTTGGGCTCGATCCTATGGGTTCATTTCAGCAGAATCGCCTGTCCCGCCGAGACACCGTATGGAAGGCAAGCCAGGACAGCTTTGCCCCCGCATCTGCACAATGTCCCCACTATGTGGAGTCCCGAGATTCGCCAGATGCATACCCGCTTTAACGATAGCAAGATAGAGCTCATGAATGAACTGGCCCAAGACCCGATCGATGAAACAAATATTATCGCGATAATAGATAGTTCCCTGGACGCCCAAAGCTCTCTCGAGCGCGCTTTGGGATATAGACTTTTGGATATTCGCAAGCAAATGAACGCGGCAGAAGCCGAGGATTACTTTTCCTCCCGCGCCAAGCAAATGAAACAAAGAACTCAAGCTTTTAAACACAGATATAACAGGAGAAGAACAGATGAAAAAGATAATCGTAATTAGCCTCGTTTTGGCGATGGCCACCGGCATTTTGCTGGCTCAAGCCCCGAATCGTGCAGCAATGGGCAAAAAAGCACTCATGCACGGTGGAAGAGGGATGGGACAATGCATGGACGAGCTGGAACTCACCGATGCACAGAGTAAAAAAATTGAAGCTGCCAGAGCTACTTTTGAGCGGCAACGCAATACCACCCAAGCCGAAATAGAAAACTTCAGAATGGATATCAAAGACGCCATCCAGGCCGAAAACTTCAAACGTGTAAAAGAACTGAACCAGCAAATAAGCACCAAGCAATTGCAACTGAAAAACGCCCGCGTAGATATGATAGCCGCCCAGATGAAAGAACTCACCAAAGATCAAAAAGCCACCATGCAAAAATACATGCTCATGCGGCATGGAAGAGGATGCGGACAGGGTATGATGCAAGAAAGAAACAGACAAAACATGCTCCGCAGCCGCAGAGGCCCAAATCCGGGCAGATATTCGGATGAGATTGATCATTGTGACGATTATGATGGAGTAAGGAAATTTAGAAACAGACCATAAGCGTAGGATACATAGTGGTCAACGCCGATAAACCACTGGATACAAATATAAATAAAAAAGGGTAGCTCGCGCGAGCTACCCTTTTTTTGTTTTTACTTATCTTGCTGGCGTTTCTGATGCTGCTGCCTGGGACGCTGAACTCCTATTCGGCGGTGCTGATCTTCAAGGCCGGCCTTGCCGGATGCGAACGCATCCAATCCAGCGAGTGGGCAATCTGCCAGGCGAGGATATCGTTTGAAGGTCAGGAGGCTTTTGTAAATTGATTGGCTTTTAGCAGAAACAACATTCTGCTCTACGGGATTAGAAAACAGGTTTTGATAAAAAGGGGGATGCCGAAAGCAGAATCTGGCATTCCCCCAAAATATCGAGTCACTCTTTTGATAATGAACTTAATGATAGTATCTTAGCTATCATCTATGCCTATGTATTTCAGTTTATACTTTTGGCAGTTAAG
>JALNWR010000270.1 GCA_023230795.1 Candidatus Cloacimonadota bacterium | reverse complement strand
TTCAGATCTGCAATGGTGAAAAGATGGTCATAGAGCCTTACCTGCACCGGCACGGCGTCTCTGGCACAGACCCAATGCAGGGTGCCTTTTACCTTGCGGCCATCGTCGCTCCAGCCGCCGCGGCTTTTGGGATCGTATGTGCAAAGGATTTCGGTGATCTTGCCATCGGCATCTTTGATCACCTGTTCACAGCGGATGTAATAAGCGTGTTTGAGGCGCACTTCTTTGCCCAAAGCGAGGCGGAACCAGCCTTTTACCGGTTCTTCCATAAAGTCTTCCCGCTCGATATACAGGTGTTTCGAGAATTTGATCTTACGATTTCCGGCGGTGCTGTCTTCGGGGTTATTTTCTGCATCCAGTTCTTCTTCCTGGCCCTCAGGATAGTTTGTAATGGTGAGCTTCAAGGGGTCTAATACGGCCATCCGGCGCAAGGCACGGGCGTTCAGATCTTCCCGCAGGCAGAAATTGAGCAGGTCATAATCTACCATGCTGCTGGCTTTGGCCACTCCGATGCGGTCTGCAAATTCTCGGATGGATTCCGGAGTAAAGCCACGCCTTCTCAAGCCGGCGATCGTGGGCATGCGGGGATCGTCCCAACCCTTTACATAGCCTTGTTTTACCAATTCCAAAAGCAGCCTTTTACTCATCACGGTATAAGTGAGATTGAGGCGGGCAAATTCTATCTGCCGGGGATGGCATGGCACGGGAAGCTCATCTAAAAACCAATCGTAAAGCGGCCGGTGATCTTCAAATTCCAGAGTGCAAAGGGAATGGGTAATCTCTTCCAATGCATCGGAGATACAATGGGTATAGTCATACATGGGATAAATCTGCCAGGTATCGCCGGTGCGGTGATGATCTGTCTTTTTGATGCGATAAAACACCGGATCACGCATATTCAGATTGGGACTGGCCATGTCGATCTTGGCACGCAGAGACTTGCTGCCTTCCGGAAACTCTCCGGCTTTCATACGGCGGAAAAGGTCCAGATTCTCTTCTATGGATCGTTCCCGATAGGGGCTGTTTTTGCCAGGCACAGTAAGAGTTCCGCGATATTCACGCAGCTCGTCTATAGAGAGGTCGCAGACAAAAGCCTTACCTTCCTGAATCAAAATCTCGGCATATTCATAAAGTTGGTCAAAATAATCGGAAGCATAATAAAGTGCCTCTTTCCAATCCCAGCCCAGCCAGCGGACATCTTCCATAATGCTATGCACATATTCGGTGTCTTCTTTGACAGGATTGGTATCGTCAAAACGCAGGTGACATCTGCCATTATAATCTCTGGCGATGCCAAAATTCAGGCAGATGGATTTGGCGTGCCCGATGTGCAGATAGCCATTGGGCTCCGGCGGGAAGCGGGTGACTATAAAATCGTGCTTGCCGCTTTTCAGATCTTCATCTATAATAGTACGGATAAAATTTGGGACTACCGTTTTTGTTTCGTTTTCCATGGTGACTTCCTTTTCAATGTGTATCATTGCCAATCTCTGGCAGAGTGCAAATCCAGTCAAGCAAATAATCAGAATTGATGTTTGTTTGTGAAGCTGAACTCCGATTCGGCGGCGAGATGGGACTGCGTGCTGAGAAACTGAATTCCGATTCGGCTGTGCAGCGAAAGGATATATGTAGAAAAAGCGAACTGAGTTCGCTGTGGGAAATCGGAGTTCCCCACCCCAAACCGGTTTTAGCCACCGGGGTCTAAGCATGATGTTTTGAACTTCACTGGGTTGGAGGATCGCGGGATTGGATGCTCCTTGCTCAGGGAAAAAAGCAGGTCCCGTGCTCTGCAGGCGAGACGCCTGCAATCCAGCAGCTCCTTTTGACACGAAGAAATTTTCAATCCTCTAATCAGCTTTCATATAAACCTCAAAACGTCAAAATCTCAAAAATCCCAAACTTACCCCCCACTCCGCTTAATGCACTATCCTGGTACCCGTCTTACCTTCAAAAGCTTCCACAATGCGGCCCAGCGAAGTGATGAGCACCTGCCTTCCACCCCGACCAAGAAAATCTATCGCCGCAAGAATTTTGGGACCCATGCTTCCTGCCGGGAATTGCCCTTCATCATAGTAGCGCTGCGCTTCAGCAATGGTAAGCTGGTCCAATTCCTTTGCATTTGGCTTGCCGTAATTGATGGCTACCTTATCCACTCCGGTGAGAATCACAAAGAGGTCTGCCTGGATATTCAGCGCTAAAAGAGCACTGGCAAAATCCTTGTCGATCACCGCATCAATGCCTTGCAGATAGCCGTTTTCTTTGCGATACACCGGAATGCCGCCGCCGCCTGCTGCGATCACTATTTTGTCACTATGCACCAAATCTCTGATCGTGACTGCCGGGATAATCTGGGTGGGCATGGGAGATGGCACCACTCTGCGCCAGCCTTTTCCGGAGTCCTCTTTCAGGCTCCAGCCCAGGCTTTCGCTCAGGTCTCTGGCCTCCTTTTCACTGTAATACGTGCTGCCCACAAATTTGCTGGGGTTTTTCAGGCTGGGATCATTTTGATCTACCACCACTTGTGAGAGGATGGTAATCACCTGTTTATCAATGCCATGCTCATGCAGTTTATTTTGCAAGCTTTGTTCTATCATATAACCCATAGTACCTTCGGTGGCTGCATTCAAAACACCGAGAGGCAGGGATGGCTGGCCTTCTTTTTCGCCGGCTTCCTGTTGCCGAAGCAGATTTCCCACCTGGGGTCCATTTCCGTGAGTAATACTAAGCTGATAGCCTCTGCTGATGAGTTCCACTACGCCATCCAGAGAACCTCTGGTATTGGCAAATTGCTCTGAGATCGT
>JALNWR010000269.1 GCA_023230795.1 Candidatus Cloacimonadota bacterium | reverse complement strand
TTGCACCAGGTGATCCATTCGCCGGTGGGCGGAGGAACAGGAGCTTCCCAACCCAGGTGAACATCGTTTCCTACTACGCTGGCATGCAGGTTTGAAGGAGGATATAGATCATCTGGGGTTTGGCCTGCACCGGTTCCGGTGAGTGCCACTGTGTGAGTTTCACGCACCACGTTGTCCTGAATGGTGATGGTGGCGGCGTGATCGCCCACGCCAGTGGGCGTGTATTGAGCAGTGAATGTGAAGCTCTCGGCGGCTGCCAGGTCTGCGGGCAGGGTAGGCAATCCGGTAAGGCTCATCATGTTACTGCCAGTAAGGTTAATGCTATTGATAGTCAGAATTCCTGTTCCCACGTTTGAGACAGTGAAAATCTGGCTTGCTGTGGTATTGATATCTACATCACCAAAGTCATGAGAACTGGGACTGATGGCAAACTCAGGGGTTTCCACCAGGTCGGATTCCTGGACAGTGACGTTATCTACAAACAGATCGTTGTCACCGCCAGTAGCTGTGGATTCACCGTAGAACACCAGGTAGAACATACCGGTGACACCGGTCAGCGGGATGGTGACGTTTTCTCCGGTATTGGATATGGAATTGAACACATCGGCCGAGCCGGAGTTGTTCCATTCACGCAAGATCACGGGGTTAGTCATCTCGGCATCGGTGCTCATAATGACGATGAATCTATCATCGAGCTGCTGAGTGGGGTCAACTGGAGTAGTTGCATTCCATCTTGTCAGGCCGAGGTCGAAATTCAGCTCATAAGCTCCAGCGGTGATATTGATGGGCGGAGTGATGAGCCAGCCGTTGCGATTGCTGCCATAGATGTTTATTTTGGCAGATTTATTTACGGGGTCTGTGACATTGACCCAGTCATCTTGTACCCATTGATTGTAGCTGGGGGTGACTCCGTCAGGGTATAATCCGGTCAACTGTGCCCATTCCACAGGCATCCAATCGGCAGCTTCTGTGCCAAAATCTTCCGTCCAGGGGAAGGTTGAGATGATGGGGTCATAGCAGCTTCCGGTGAGGTTCACGGTGATGCTTTGGTCGCCGGCAGTCACGACTGCAGTTCCGGTGTGATCACCTACTACTGTGGGAAGGTAATTTACTACAAATTCAGTGCTTTCTGCAGAGGCCAGATCAACAGCCGTGAAAGGCTCTGCCAGGCTGAATGCATCGCCGGTGACGACGACAGACCCCACGCTCAGCGTGCCTGCACCAAGGTTTGAGATGGTGAAGGTATGGCTATGAGTGGTATTGATGACCTGATTCCCAAAATCCCATTCCACAGGACTTACAGCCAGGATGGGAGTTGTGGGGAGATCAGCAAATTGCAGCATGACATTAGGATAGGCAGATACCAGGGTTCCAGTGGGTGGGCTGACAGGATCGGGGTTGGTACTGTCGCTGCGATATGTGATGCTGACAGGCGTGCTGGCAGCGGTGGTATGGAAGTAGTAACCGTTACCATCATTACCCGGAGTGTTTTCATCCACGGCAATGATGAGGTTATCGACGTTGTTATACAAGAATGGGGTTTGCAGCTGCACTTCTACCCAGCCAGCTTCGATTGGAATGATTAAGTCTGAACTATAAACTTCAGTGAGCTGTGATACCGGGACCCAGTCCGTAGTGCTGGCAAATCCACTGAGTGCGGTATGTCCCATATACATGGTCCAGCCACCGGAATTTACACCCGCAGTGCGGCCATCCCAGTAGTAATAGACCTTTTCAATGCGTTGACTGGCTGTGTTGATATCAGCCTGGGGGTAAATGGTCTGGGAATAGGTGTAATTCCAATAAGCATTGATGGGTAAGTTGTTATTGGCAGTGCCATCGCCTATGATGACCAAGCCTTCGGCCATGCCATTGGCTGTGAGAGCGATCTCAAAGTTGGTACCGGTCTGGGCGTTGGTCACGGTGAGAGTAGCGGTCACGGGACCTTCTACGGTGACATTAGCGGTAACCGGGATGATCACTGATTCGCCGTTTTCCAGAGCGGCGGGCAGGGCAGAGGTATCCACACTGAACATAGCTGCATTTGTGCCTGTAATGACAAATTCATCAGCCAGGATGTTCAGAGCGCCGGTGCCGGTGTTGCTTAGTGTAAGGTTTTGCGGATCGCTGGCAAGGTTTTGCTGGACATAGCCGAAATCAATCTCGGTGATGTCGATAGTCAGCAGAGGACTGGTGGGTGTTTCACGCACCATGACGTTATCTACCATGAGGTCGTTGTCTTCACCGGTTACAGAAACAGTTGATTCACCATAGAAGGCAAAGTAACGGATTCCTTCATGACCGCTGAGGGAGAATGTGATTTCTGTGCCGGTATGGGGAATCTGGTTGAAGACAAGATCCGAACCGGTATTGTTCCACTCACCCAGGATCACGACATCAGTCATGTTCGGATTGGTGGCCATACCGACGATGAATCTGTCATCGGCCTGTCCTTCAGGGAATTCGATTTGGTTACTATTGCCGTAATCCATCAGGGCAAGGTCAAACTTCAACTCGTGTACACTGGCAGGGATATCCACCGGAGGAGTAATGAGCCAGCCTTTGCGACCGGTACCATAAATGTTGATCTTGGCAGCGTTGTTGCCGCTGGGGCCATTTAACCAGTCATCTCTGAACCATTGGCTTGAGGTTCCATCAATGATGGGGAAGATGCCGCTGGCCCGAGTCCAATTGAGGGGAGGGAAGGTATCGGAGCTCGTTGTACCAAAATCTTCCGTCCAGGGGAAGGTGGAGACGATGGGGTTGGCGCGCGTGGTGAAGCTTTGCACCGCAGCCTGAGGGCCGGTGCC
>JALNWR010000268.1 GCA_023230795.1 Candidatus Cloacimonadota bacterium | reverse complement strand
CCCTAAATATCAGCTCCAGCCCCGTCCCAAGAAAAGTCGTAAAACGTCAACTCGTGTAGTGACCATAAAACAGCTAAGTGCTTATATGGCAGGTGTGTAGGTTTTCAGAATGGTAAAGTTCGGCTAAAAAAATGGGGGAATGCCAGAGCGAAATTTAACTTGACAGACTTGCTGTGTGTTATTATGATGCACTCAAGTTTGGAATTTGAATAGCATTAACTGCGTTGGACATAGATCTTTGTTATGGAAATATGGCTAAAGGCCAAAAATAAAAAGGAGAACAAAGAAATGAACGACAAATATCGTTACGATTTACCCCTCCCCCGCACAACTATATCGCAATAAGCTAAATGAGGGAAAATGGTTGTGGAGCAAGCAATTTAAGAATATGTCTTGCAGTAGTAATTTGAAAACTATCGTGCTTTTCCTAACACTTTTCCTCACGGTATCACTCTTATCCGCAGACTGCAAATTGATGGCTCTCATCGGCACCAACAGCTATGGCCTATCGGCCCCAAATGGAGTAAACACTTGGGAATCATTTACGGAACCATGTTTAGACAAGCTTCAGAGCTTAGGTTCTAATGTTCCTCCAACTTATAGCCCAAATTATAACCCAGATGGCTGGGGCCTCATATCTTATGACCAAGATCATTCAATAAATGGAGATTGGAGAGGCACAGCAGCAGCGCTTAACGATCCGATAAACTGGGATGCCGCTGTAAGCGACATTCAAAACCTGAACTCAAGGATAGTATTGGGACATGTTCGCAAATCAACAAATATTCAGGGCATACCTGATCCTCACCCCTTTATAAGAAGTTATGGAGGAAGAGAATACAGCTTTATCCACAATGGAGTTGTTGATAGCCTTGTAGTAAGAGACTTGATAACTACTGCTGATCCAAACTGGTTCAACTTATATCCTCCAACGCATTATCCTACTCAAGGCTATGAAGTCGTAGATTCTGAATATTACTTCTTATGGATATTACTAAATATTCACCAAAATGATGGCGATATTGTTCAAGCCTTGAAAGCTGCGTTAACCCCCCTGTATATTGATAACAATAATGCTACGCTAAACTTTGTGTTATCAGATGGGATGGATTTGTATGCCTATAGGAATTGTTCTGCAAACTCCACGACACATCCCTTAGCATATTTCTATGATCAACAAAACACAATTAGAAATCATTTCCATTCTGGAGTTATGAGTATATTCCCCGCTGCTAACTTTGGTGACACAACGATAACACATAAGATTGATCGCAATGAATTAGTTTACATCTCATCTACAAACAATATCGTTCGTCTTCCTGATTTTGCCAATGACAGCACCAACTTTACGTATTATGCTCATAAACTTGGTTTTCATCAAGGAGTAAACTGGTCAGGATTCCCGATCATGGTGGGGAATGGAACGGGTCCGATATCAATTTTGAACTACTTCACTCCCATAGAGAGAGGAGGCCTGACAAGTGTCATCCATGGAGGGGATGAAGATGAAGTATCTCATTTTGCCGACGAGGAATGGACTAATAACATCAACCTTAACCAGAAGCAACTCTATAAACTCACCTTTACAGACGATTCACCCTCAATACATACGACGACGACTATTGGACCGATACAGTTCGCAAAACTGATTGATCCCAGTGAACAAATTCTAAGTTCAGTTATCGCCAACCAGCCCTATTGGGTCAGCTACACCTTACTGCCCTCTCAAAATATAAAAGACGCATTTGGTGATTCGTGGTCAAATGTGAAATCTGTAAGAGCGGAGGATTGGTTCTATAGCATCCCTTTGGTGAATCCCAAAGGCGGTTCTCTTGGCTCGGAGCCACTGTATTCCTGGACTACTAAAGGTAAAAACATGGATTTCGGCAAGGGCTACATTGTAACCTTCAAGAACAATCAAGACAGCTTCACTTGGAATAGATCATACGCTCCGGAGCCATTAACATCGGGGAAAGAAAAAGCGGTGTGTTTCACGTGGGAAGATAAACCGGATTATGTGGTCATTGATCTTGTTGATCTTGAAAATGCAAGCAGTGTCGCAGAGATCGGTGTAATGCAGGGTGATACTTGCATTGGAGCGGTCAAGACAGACGAATTCCCCTGCCAAATCCTGGCTTATCCGGATTTTGAAAATCCCTCTCCGCTCACGTTTGAGATCGTCTATAACACAAAAGCTCAGCCTTCCAGCCATTACGCATACGAAATGCTTGATTTGAATAACTTTGCTTTCAATGATGGTCAGATCATCGCCGAAAAAGATGGCCTCTATCAGGTAAAGTTAAACGGAAATGGCTCCGGAGATAGCGACAGAGCTGTCGGCATTATTAGAGCCATATCAAACTACCCCAATCCCTTCAATCCGAATACCAATATTTCTTTCACTTTGACGGCCAAAGCGGAAGCAAATATCCTCATCTACAATATCAAGGGTCAGATTGTTCGTGAAATGGGCAGAAAACCATATAATGCGGGCATCAATACCATTAAATGGGATGGTAGAGACAGCGCTAACAATCCCGTTAGCAGCGGCATCTATTTTATCCGCATCAATACCGAATCTGAATCCCATACCCACAAAATGCTTATGTTGAAGTAAGCTCGTACGATTAAGATGGGAAGCGGACATCTGCTTCCCATCGTTTTAATTTTACGCAAACACTGCACAAGAAGGAGATTATGAAAATTATACTGACATTTATTCTGCTGCTCCCAGCACTACTTAGCGCTGCCATCCTCCAGGTAGCTCTGGATGGGTCACAGCCTTACACAAATATCCAGATAGCGATAGATTCTGCTTCTGAACAGGATACTATATTGG
>JALNWR010000267.1 GCA_023230795.1 Candidatus Cloacimonadota bacterium | reverse complement strand
GAACTCCAAAAATCAGAACTCCAAAAATCAGAACTCCAAAAATCAGAACTCCAAAAATCAGAACTCCAAAAATCAAGAGGATAGAGCTCAAAACCCAAATTCCTTACGCAGCGCCCTACAGCGATACAAGCTCTCTTTATCCAGATCCAGGATGGCAGAGAGCAGATCGTACAGAGAGGGGCTTTCCAGCTTCTTTTCTATGAAGAGCAGGCGGCCTTCCAGCTGCAAAAAGATCACAATCTGCTTGAGGTCATAGAGTTTGCGACGTTTTTCAGTTTGTTTCAGATAGCTGAATTCTTCGGCTTTGGCAAAGTCCTCAATGCGCTGGGCAGCCTGCGAGAGCAGCTCTTCTGGTAGCTCAAACAGCAGCTTTTCCCGATTGGGACGGGGGACGCCTTTGCTCACCGCCTCACAAGCTGTGATCTCAAAATCCGGAATCTTAGTCTGGCGAAATTCCTGCAGGATAGTCTGGGGGCTGAGCTTCTCATAAAAGGAGATGTCAAAGTATTCGCAGAGGCTTTCCACGCCTACGGGCAGAGGAGGGGAGAGACTCACTTTAGGATGCGGAGAAAAGCCCATGGTAAATACGGTGGGCAGCTGCAGCACAGAGATGCGGCGAAAGAGCATGCGCATCCAATCCAGATGGGAGATAAAGCGCAAGAGGCCGGTCTTTTGATAGCCTATACGATAGCGGAATTGCACCTGCGGATTGTACTGTTTGGCTTGGGAGTGGGATTCTGAGTCTGTTATGGGCAGCTCAGCGCCGGGCGCATTCACGGTCTGAGCCTTATCATCACAGGCTCCGCAGAGTGTGCAGATTTCCCGACAATCGGCAGTGGTTTCTCCTTTCAGCGATTTCTGGTATTCCTGCAGCAGGAAGGCTTTACAGACTCCTATATCGACAAAATCCCAGGGGAGCGGCTCACCCAGATCAAAAGCGGAGAGGTAGTGTGAGACTTGGGTGCCTGCTTGCTCAAAAGCGGTTTCCCATCTGCTATAGTCCCAGTTTTCACGCCAGGCATCAAAGCGGGCGCCATTTTGCCAAGCTGTATAGATCACTTTGGCCATGCCTATGTCGCCTCGGGTGATGCAGGCTTCCAGCACGGAATTCTCTATGGTATGGTATTTTGCACGAATATTTCTGGCCTTAAAGAGGCTGCTTTTGATCTTTTGGGCGCGCTCCAGTAGCAGCTGTGGAGCCAACATTTCTGCCCATTGGAAGGGCGTGAAAGGCTTTGGAGTGAAGGGGGAGAGGGTGATGCTGATCTGCATGCGCTTTTTGGTGAGGAGGTTGATGCGCTGCACCAGATCGATGATGGCCTGGATGTCTGCATCGGTCTCGGTGGGGAGGCCGATCATGAAATATAGCTTGATCTTCTGCCAGCCCAGAGACATAGCGAGCTCCACTCCGCGCAGGATTTCCTCTTCCGAGAGGTTTTTGTTGATCACATCTCTGAGACGTTGGGAGCCGGCTTCCGGGGCGATGGTGAGGCCTTCTCTGCCCAGGCTTTGCATCAGGCTCACCAGGGAGTCGTCCAGGCTATCTACCCGAAGCGAAGGCAGGGAGATATGGGTTTTGTCTGTATTCATCTGGCTTAGCAGACTGAAGAGCAATTCCCGGATGCAGGTATAATCGCTGGAGGAAAGGGATACCAGTCCCGCTTCATCCCAGCCGCTGCTTTTGACTTCGGCCAGCAGCTCGCGCAGGATGTCTTTGGGATCACGTTCGCGTACGGGGCGATAGAAGTATCCGGCATGGCAAAAACGGCAGCCGCGAGAGCAGCCCCGCATGATCTCGGCTACATAGCGATTGTGGGTGGCCAATTGCCAGCTAAGCAGTTGGGGGCTATGCAGATTCTCTGATGTATGAAAGCCGGAGTATTTGCGGCTGCGGATGCTTTGGGTGGGAATCTGAATCTCCCAGGGAGAATCGGGACTTGTATGCACCGGCACCCAGACGCTATCCAGGCAGGCCAGAGCAGCAAGCCGATCAGAGCGATCCGGAATATCCCGCATTATCTGGGCTATCTCTACTATGCCTTCCTCCGCTTCGCCAAAAAAGAAGACATCAATAAAAGGAGCGAGGGGCAGGGGATTGGTGGCACAGGGTCCGCCCACCATTACGATGGGGTCTTCAGAGCTACGCTCGGCAGAAAAGACGGGAATGTGGCAGCTTGCGATCATCTCCAGGACGTTGCTGAAGGTGAGTTCGCTCTGCAAAGTTATGCCCAAAAGGTCAAATTCAGGGGCGGCTACGCGGCTTTCCAATCCAAAAAGGGGAAGATTATCCCTTTTCAGCAGCTCGAGCAAATCCAGCCAGGGAAGATATACGCGGTCTGCCATGGCGTAAGGCAGCCGGTTTACTATGGAATACAGTATCTTGAGCCCCAGGTGCGAGATGCCCAGTTCATAGACATCCGGAAAGGCAAAAAGCATGCGCACCCGGTGCTCTGCGAAGCTCTTGCGGACGGCATTGATCTCGTGGTCTATATAGCGGGAGGGCTTGCTTACCAGAGGCAGAAGGTCTTCGATATTTATCATTGGTACTACCTTATTTAAGTTCATCAGGTAAAGATGCGTGGGAGGCGGGATTTGGTCAAGAGAATTGTTTGGGATGGGGGGCGGATCGGGCGGATTTATGGGATTGAATGGTTACACGGATTGGACGGATCAAACGGATTTACAGGGATTTATTTCTGAACACACATGAAATGGATTTTGCAATCGGGAATGAGAGCAAGATTATTTGAAGTCAAAACAGGCTTCAAGCTGGGTGGATGAAGTTGGGCTGGGTTAGCCGGTTTCAACTCCAAACAATCCGTTTAATCCGGGTAAATCCGTACAATCCGTGTAACTATTCGTCAGGAGTTAGCAGGATTTTGT
>JALNWR010000266.1 GCA_023230795.1 Candidatus Cloacimonadota bacterium | reverse complement strand
TTATTATGGTTTGGTAGAGGTTTGCTATCTGAAATGTCGTCCCTACAGGACTCAAGCGATTGTGTGGCAGGTGGATTGCTATCTGAAATGTCGTCCTGATGGGACTCAAACCGTTGTGCAGTAGTCGTTTGCTATCTGAAATGTCGCCCCTACAGGACTCAAGCGATTGTGTGGCATATGGATTGCTATCTGAAATGCCGTCCCTAAGGGACTCGTTTTATTGGTATTTTGAGCTGTGATTATGGTTCATATTCATTCAAGTCAAAAAATGAAATATATGGACATAGATAGAAGCTATACTATAATCTTTAATACCAATATGGATATCATAACTTGATTTTTTGGGAGAATGCCTGACTGGACAAATGCTGTGTTTATGGCAGCTTTCTTTATGGCTAAAAACCCTCCTTGAAAGACATTCGGCTTCTTCTCATATTGTCTTTGAAAGACTTCAGGTGCCGGTTTCAACCGGCACATCGCGGGGCAGCTATCCAGCCAAGACTTTTCCCTGGCCTTTGAAGGCCAGGCACCCGGAGCTATATCCCTGATAATACGATGGATTATGCAGGCGCACTCCGAATTCAGCTCCATCAAGTTATACAGCAGGAGGTCTGAGCTAATGTGGGAAAAATAATTTGCCAGAGCTGGCATAGCTGATTATATTGTTGGATAGGTATTTGGCTCTAACATAGAGTGCGGATGATGATAGTAGATTCAAAAATAATCTGATAAGCATCGGCGATTTGGATTCAACTTAAAAAAGCTTATATCCAAATGCTAAATCTCTATCAGACCCTGTCAGAGATGAATAAAGTCCTGGCTGCCAATCAAAAAGATGAATCCTTATGGCCAAAGGCCGATCGCCATCCTGAAACAGGATTAACCATATTACCACAAAAAAGGAGAAAAATTATGGAACAAACAAAATTGTATGAACTGCCCCCATTACCTTATGCTTATGACGCTTTGGAACCTTATATCTCGGAAGAATTGCTAAAACTGCACCACGACAAACACCATGCAGGCTACGTCAAAGGCGCCAATGCCATTCTGACCAAAATGGATAAAGCACGCGCCGATGGGACGGAATTTGATACCAAGGCTACTTTTAAGGAATTATCTTTTCAGGTAGGCGGAAATGTCCTGCATACACTATTCTGGAAAGGTATGGCTCCTGCCGGTAAAGGCGGAGGCGGAGAGCCCACCGGGATTCTTGCCACCAAGCTCATAGAAGAATACGGCTCCTTTGCCCGGTTTAAAAAGCTCTTTAGTATGACTGCAAACAGTGTGGAAGGCTCCGGCTGGGCTGCGCTGGCCTTTTGCAAAAAGACCAATCGCCCCTTCATCATGCAGGTCGAAAAGCATAATGTCAATATTTATCCCAATTTCCGGCTGCTTCTGGCCCTGGATGTATGGGAACACGCCTACTATCCGGATTACAAGAATGAACGCGGCAAATTTGTGGAAGCCTGGTGGAATCTCGTGAACTGGAAAGAGGCGAGCCACCTGCTGGATATGATATTAGCTAAATAAGATACTATACAGAACTTAGAACTTATGACGAAGAGCAGGATTCATATCCTGCTCTATTTTTTTGCTGTGAGATCTTTTTAATAGTTTGCTATCTGAACTCACATGAAATGGATTTCGCAAACGTGAATGAGATCAAGATTTTGAGCCCCAAAATCAGTTTCATGTAAAATATCGTCCTCACCCAGTTTGTCTAAAATGCCGTTCCTACGGAGCTCAAGCCAATGTGCGGCTGGTCGTCGGCTATCTAATATCTCGTCTCGCTGAGGTTTGTTTTGGCAGCTTCCTAAGGACATAGAAGGCGTTTTGTAGCACTGTCGAATCAGAGTTCAGCTTCCCAGAAGCAGAATACATGCAGACGCCGAAATTTAGTCGCCCCTACTCTTAAAATATTCAGTGCGACTTGATGCGGATACTTGAGCTTACTCATTTAACTAATATCAAATTAAAGGATATACCTTGACAGATATACTGTGAACTATTATATTGAATTTCTCTTGGATTATGCTAAACATACACTTGAAGAATGGCAATGTGTTGCAGGGACACTGCATAAGAAGGAAATTATGAAAATTATACTGACATTTATTCTGCTGATCCCGCTCACCTTAAACGCTGCCATCCTGCACGTAGCCCTTGATGGCTCGCAACCTTATAGTGCCATTCAAAACGCAGTAGATGCAGCCGCAGAACAGGACACCATATTGGTTCACCCCGGTACCTATTATGAGAATATCGAGATCGTCGGCAGAGACCTCACTATTGGCAGTCTGGAGCTTGCGACAGAAGACAGCACCTACATCGCTCAAACAGTGATCGACGGTAATCAAAGCGGAAGCTGTTTTAACATCCGTGACAATGCCCGCGTTACGATCAAAGGTTTTTACATGACCAATGGCATCGGCACAACGAGCACCACTTGGAGCAATAGACATGGAGGAGCTATCTACGCTTCCTACAGCGACGTCTCCATAATCAATTGTCGGGTCATGTACAATCGGGCGATCTCCGGAGCAGGGATTTATCTTATGGATGGCTACGGCTATCTGGCCGGCACCACAATAGCCTATAACCGGGGAAAACATGTCGGCGGTGGTTTGAGTTTTGGAGGGATTTCAGGAATAGAAATAATATTGGAATTCGATCCAATAAACCGATGCAGCATTTACGACAATCACTCAGGATATGGAAGGGATATTTCCATCACCCTACAACACATGACACACATAGATATTTACTAATGTTTCTCACACCTAAGTCATTGATAAACCTTGTGTATTGAACGCAGGTATTCACGCAAGCTGTTTCTTAGAACGGAGATAGCTATATTCCGAAATACTTGAAATATCTAATTCCTCA
>JALNWR010000265.1 GCA_023230795.1 Candidatus Cloacimonadota bacterium | reverse complement strand
TGAGCCATGATATCGTAACCCAGCTGGTTCAGGACGAACTGAGCTATCATCCCATGCTGGAACCGGTGGATCTGTACAAGCTCCTTTATCAGGCGCTATACGGTCCTTTTCACATCGCAGGGGATTTCAGGCAGGTCTATCAGGCTATCGAGGCCGAGCTTGGACAGACAAGCTCACGCTATCTACCTTTATATCAAAAGATCGGCCCCTGCTATACCAGAGTGAGTCTGGCCTATATCCGGCCGGAAGATGAACCCCAGCTCAAACAGCGTAAGATCGCCGATCTGGCAGATTGGCTATTGGCTTCCAGTGAAAAACTGCCGGATATAAGGAGCCACTTTCAGGGGCAATGGAAGCTATACCGCCCTGTGCTGCAAGGCGCACTCACCGCCAGTGCCGAGAGCTGGCAGAGGGCAGATCAATTCGTAGAAGAAGGAAAGTTGCCCTCGCACTCAGAGATTTTTCATCAGCATTACCAGCCCCATTATCGGCTGGTAAATACGAGCCTTACCAACCACTATCAGATATTTATGGAGTATAATGAATGAAACAAAGCAGAGTCAGATTTGCCCCCAGTCCCACCGGATACTTACATATAGGCGGCCTCAGAACCGCACTTTACGATTACCTTTTTGCTCGCAATACCCAGGGCAAATGCATTTTACGCATCGAAGATACAGATCAAAGCCGTGAGGTGAAAGGCGCTGCAAAGAGCCTGATCTCCACCCTGCACAGCCTCGGCATCGATTTTGATGAAAGCCCCCAGGCTGGGGGAGATTATGGCCCTTACATCCAATCTCAGCGCCTGGAGCTGTACTGCAAACACGCCGATGAGCTGCTGCAAAAAGGCCATGCTTATTACTGCTTTTGCAGCACCGAGACCTTGAGCCAAATGCGCGAAGAACAGCAGGCAAAGGGAGAATTTGTAAAATACGATCGCAGATGTCTGCAGCTTTCACCCCAGGATATAGATGCGAAGCTAAAAGCAGGGGAGAGCTATGTGATCCGCCTCAAAATGCCTGATGAGCACCGTTTTGCCTTTGATGATGAAGTGCGCGGACATGTGGAAATAGAAAGCTCTCAATCCGACGATCAGGTTTTGATCAAGTCCGATGGCTTCCCCACTTACCATCTTGCCGCAGTAGTGGATGATCACTATATGCAGATCACGCACGTGATTCGGGGCGAGGAATGGCTTTCCTCCACACCCAAACACATCTGGCTCTATGAATGCCTGGGCTGGCAGCCTCCCAAATGGGTGCACCTCCCCCTGATCCTGAATACAGACCGCTCCAAGCTCAGTAAAAGGATGAACGACGTATCAGTAGAAAGCTATCTCGAAAAAGGATATCTCAAAGAGGCTTTGTTGAATTTCGTGGCTCTTTTGGGTTGGCATTCTGCTGATGACCGGGAGATATACAGCCTTGAGGAGCTCTGCGAGGAATTTTCTCTGGACCGGGTAAGTAAAGCCGGAGCCGTCTTTGACCTGACCAAATTGGATTGGATGAACGGTCAATACATGCGCACGCTACCACTGCCAGCCATAGCAGGCAGGGCCCGGCAGTGGTTCCCGCAAAAGTGGGCCCAGGATTATGAGCGCTATCTGAAGATCATTTCCGCAGCCAGAGAACGCTGCACCCTCTTGCCAGAGCTGGCTGAATATGCCAAGATCTTCTTTGAGCCCGCCACTTTGACTACGCAAGACCAGGCGATACTTAGCAGCGAAACTTCCCAAAAAGTTTTGAGCTGGTATCATGATCAGATCTCTGAGATCCAGGCAGATGATGCGGATGCGATCGACGCCATCACCAAAGCCGGAATGAAAGAGCTGGGCATCAAGGGAAAGGACTATTATATGCCCCTACGCCTGGCTTTGATCGGCCAGCCACATGGCCCCGATCTTCCCACCATCATAGCCATCCTGGGCAAAGCAGAGACCCTGGAGCGCTTGAAGAGCTCCTGAAAAAGCCCGATACCAGGAACGCCGAAGCTATGGCTATTCGCACCGGAAAGATCATCGATATTCACTGCAAATGTGGCTACCTGCTCTTCCGCTATTTCAAAGCCGGGAAAGGACGCCTGATCAAGGTTCTAATCTCCCGGCTCAGTGAAGACAATGTAGGCCTGGGCAATGTGGAGACCTTTAGCAGACCCCTCTGCCCACAGTGCCAAAAGGAGATCGGAATCATCATGATGATCCATGGCGAGCCGGCCCTGAAACTGAATCAGGGAACGATCCGGCCGGTGAGGATATAAACAGTACCGGAGCTTGCCATAGCTCCGATCTTTTCTTTTTGCGGAGGAATAGCATCCTCCGGCTACTGCAATTTGAAGTCTAAGCCAGCTTCAAAGCTATTGGGATACTATTTCATCAGAAGCATTCTCCTGCTTTGGATTCCGTTTGGAGTGCTCAAGCGGTAGAAATATACTCCGCTGGCTACATTACGATTGTTCATGTCTCTACCGTCCCATGTTGCATTGTGAAGTCCGGCTTCCTGGCCGGTATTGACCAGGGTTTTCACCAATTGACCTTTAATGTTATAGATGTCCAGGCGAACCTGCGCTGGCTCTGGTAATACATAGGAGATATCGGTTCTTGGATTAAAGGGATTGGGGTAGTTTTGAAATAGCGTAAGCTGATTTAGATCAGGCGTTACCGGATCGTCATTTGAGACCCAGGGCTGGGAGCCATATTCAAACGCGCCCATGTCGATGATGTTATTCCAAACCCGCTGATTACCCGCCAGATCGTAGGGCGGCAGATCCAGCATACTGGTATCCGGAGTACCGGCATCGATGCAGGGAGAACCGGCAGAGAGGCTGTAGTAGAGCGGATCAAGGATATCGCCTCCCTCAAAACCTGGCAGCCCATACTGATTGCCTTCTGCCC
>JALNWR010000264.1 GCA_023230795.1 Candidatus Cloacimonadota bacterium | reverse complement strand
ACATACCGGATGATATGATGATGGACCTGTGTGAAATCGGCTTGTATGTGGATGGTGTATGCAAAGGCGCGGTTGTGGTAGATGGCCCCTTTGAGCAGGTCTCGGCTTACGTGGATAGTCCGGATGAACTCAGCGGCGATGATGTGGAATTTGTCTTCTGCTATGAAGAAGGTAAACGAGCAGGTAATGAGCTACGCGCCATGAACCTGAACCCCGGCAGACTCCAGCCCCAATATGGCATCGCCGGAGCCTCATACCCCTATTTCGAGATCAAGCTCACTCAGGATGATATGGATGAGATTGTGCCACCTGAATTCTCATTAAAGCAAAATTATCCCAATCCCTTCAACCCCAGCACTACGATCAGCTACTGGTTGCCAGAGACAGCCAGGGTCCGCCTGGATATTTACAACCTCAAAGGGCAATTGGTGAAGACGCTTATAGATAGCGAAATGGCAGCCGGACTACACAGCGTGGTCTGGAATGGAAAAGATAGCAATAACCAGGCTGTGGCTAGCGGAGTATATTTCTACCGCATCAGCAGCCCGAATAATACCCAAACCAAGAGAATGCTCTTGATGAAATAAACCATTGCGGATGGGGAGGGTTTAGCCGCCCTCCCCGCCGATATTTGGAGAAGAACTATGCATAGAAAGTTATATTTGGTGATCCTGACAGCGATCCTGCCCTGCCTTGTATTTGCTGCGACACTGACCGTTAAGCAAGACGGTAGCGGGGATTACACGAGCATTCAGGCAGCCCTTGATGCCGCCAATCCCGGAGATACGGTCCTGGTCTATCCGGGGAGGTACTATGAAAATCTGACCATTCGGACCAATGATATCAGCTTGATGAGCCTGGAGGGAACTACCGGAGACCTGGCTTACATTGATTCCACCATTGTTGATGGGACTCACACACTTGGAGGGATTTCAGTAAGTCAGTATATTACAGGTATTATTATTAGAGGTTTCTCTATTACAAACGGTGTGGGCTGCGGCGCAGCATTCTATGCATCGTCGGTGTCGGAGTTCACAAATTGCAAAGTCTTTGGCAAAACTGGTCAATTCGGTGGAGGGGTGAATATCGGTGGCGCTACAGTTCATCTCTCAGGTGTTGATATATACGATAACTACTCTGTTTTTCTCGGAGGTGGGCTGTATTCCTCGAGACCGACCGGACATACAACTAATATCATCTTCGACCCCGTCAACCGCTGCTCAATTTATAATAACCGTTCCGGGTCGGGACAGGACATTTATATTCAACATGCTACCGATGATTTATATGTGCCTCTTAACACATTTTCCGTGGGGGAACCAAGTAACTATTACGCAGCATATATAAGTGACGATTCTTCAGCCAACAACTACCGGATCAATTTTGATATCCTGAGTGCACACCATCAGGAGATTGATAGCGATCTATATGTCTCAACTGTCGGTGATGATGCCAACGACGGCTTAAGCCCGGCTACGGCTCTGAAAACCATCCACGAGGCGATCTATAGAATTGCCGCCGACAGCCTTTGTCAGAATATGGTGCATATCCTGCCCGGCGAATATTCCCGCACTGATAACGACCAGATCTTCCCTATCGCCCTTAAGAGCTGGGTGATGGTGCAAGGCAGCGGCATTGATACTACTACCGTGATCGTTGAACCACATCCGGAGATACCCTTGGGGTATGGCGATGCGGACTTTGCGTTTGCAAGCTTCACAGAATCAGTAATCAACATGCAAGACTTGTCGATCACTTCACGTTATTCGAATAATAGTAATGCAATACTATTGTACAGAATGGGATGTCTAAACTTGACAAATGTGAGGGTACATAATGTCATGGTCGATTACACTCCGGCAATACTTGGAGCAATGCATAATGCACACGATAGTGTTTGGAACAACGTAACCGTCGAGGACATAAACACATCACTGTCGGGAATGGTTCGATTGCTTACATCTGGTGCCTATCAAACAGGGATGACTGCAATGTCGGGTAAATTCTCCAATTGCACTTTCCGCAATGCAAGCTCTACTTACACATCAGCGTCAGTAATGGGAATAGCCCTCATATCTATTACCGGAGATAAAAGACTTGAGTTCGAGAATTGTGTTTTTGAGAATCTGTCCGTAGAAGATGACGATGCAAACGTGATCCAAATTGGTAGTATTCAATTCCCCCAACAGCAGAATCATTTTAGTTTCAACAATTGCCTCTTCACCAAGATCTCCTCTCATGATAATATGATCCTTGTAGTCTCCTTAAACAATCCCAGGCTGGACTTTACTAATTGCACTTTCGCAGATAATCAGGGCGATGCTTACACGCTGAAGGTGAATGGAGAGGTAAATATCGTCAATTGCATCTTCGATAACGATACTCCATATCAGATCATGGTAAACCCTATGGATGGCAACCCTTACGAACACACCAATATAAGCATTGACCACTCCTTGATCAAAGACGGTATCGATGGCATCCTGCCTTTCCCGGTGCCGGGTAATACCATCAACTTTTTGCCTGGCAGCATTAGCGGCGACCCCCTCTTTGCCGGAGGCTTTGACATCCATGATCCGCTTTACTACAGCCTTTCTGAGTATTCACCCTGCATTGATGCAGGAACTCGCGATACAACTGGATTGAATCTGCCCCCCTATGATCTGGCCGGTAATTGGCGCATCTGGAACGATCGCATAGATATGGGCTGTTTTGAATTTGACTCCAGACCCTGGGTGAGCAATGATGATCCTGTGCTACCGGAACCCGTGCAGCTAACTCTGCATCAAAATTACCCCAATCCCTTCAATCCGACCACTACCATCAGCTTTGACCTTGCAAAGCCTGGCCCGGTTACAATTGATGTATTCAACATCAAAGGGCAGAAGATGCAAGCACTTGTTGATAATAGCTTT
>JALNWR010000263.1 GCA_023230795.1 Candidatus Cloacimonadota bacterium | reverse complement strand
CTTTGAAAACGTGAGCTTTGCTTACAAGGACGAGGATTGGGTACTGAAAGATGTATCCTTTACTATCCCCAAAGGCAAAAAGATAGCCTTGGTAGGCCCCTCCGGCAGCGGCAAGACCACTTCGGTGAGTCTGCTTTGCGGCTTTTATCATGTGCAAAAGGGTAAAGTCCTGATCGATGGCGTGCCGATGCGAAGTCTGGATTTCAGAGCCTGGCGCCGCAAAATAGGCCTCATCCTGCAAGATATCTTCCTGTTTCCCGGCTCTATCCTGGAAAATGTGCGGGTGTATAACGATAATATCAGCCGGCAAGAGGTGCAGGATGCCATCTCTGTAGTGCAATTGGAAGACTTCGTTAAAGCTATGCCGGAAGGCCTGGATTCTGAGCTGGCCGAACGCGGACAAAACGTCTCTCAAGGCGAAAAGCAGCTCATTTCCTTTGCCCGGGCTCTGGCTTTCAATGCCGAAATCATCATCATGGACGAAGCTACCGCTTCTATCGACCCGCAGACCGAGGCTCGCATCCAACGCACCATGAAAGAAGTCTTTTCGGGCAAGACCATGGTGGTAGTGGCACACCGGCTTACCTCTGTCCTGGATGCGGATGAGATACTATACTTTAGCGAAGGCAGGATTACTGCCCGCGGAGACCACAAGAGCCTGATGCAGGAAAGCAAAGACTATCGCAAGCTGGTCGAATTGCAGCTTTTGGGGGACGATAATGAATAAGCACATCAAATGGATAATTACTCAATACAAGGCGCAAAAGTGGTTTGTCTTGATCATGGTGCTATTCACTCTGGCTTCTTCCGCAGTACAGATTGCCTACCCTTATGCCTTCAAGCGCATGATAGACTTGCTGAAGGACATCCTGGCCAAACCGGAGCTGTATCCCACTCCGATGGTAGAAGTAAACCGGGTCATCAAGTTGTTTCTGGTGATCGGTGCAGCCCAATTTCTCACCGGATTCTATCCTTGTTTCCGGGCCTGGGTAAATCTGCGCTTTGAGCATACCATCAGGATGCTGTATTTCAAGCATATCACCAAAAAAGACTATCGCTTCTTCCAAAAATTCCGCACTGGTGATGTGGTAACCCGGCTCACCGATGATCTTTCGGAATACCCCAAGATCAGCTGGTTTTTGGGCAGCGGCATCTTCCGGGCCTTCAATTCCTTCTCGTTGATTTTATTTTCGCTGTTGGTGATGTTTAGCATCAATGTGAAGCTCACCTTGCTCTCTATCGCCCCACTGCCTTTGATGATGGTGGTATTCTACTTTACTTCGGAGAAGCTCTATACAAACTTTGCGCGCAATCAACGGGCAATCTCGAATATCAACAATCAGCTGGAAATGAGCTTTTCCGGAATCAGGATCGTGAAGTCTTACGTAAGTGAAGAGAAATACAACCGCTTCTTTGATGTCGCCCTGGCCAAGCGCTTTAAGACCGAGATGAGCGTAGTAAAGCTAAACGCTATCCTCAGCCTCATCTATCAATATATAGACTATTTTGCCCAGATCGGAGTGATCCTCTTCGGCGGCTATATGGCAGTGAAAGGACAGATCACGGTGGGTACCTTCTTCCTGTTTTATACCTATCTTTCCATGATGATCTATCCGCTGCTGGATCTGCCCCAGCTCTTTGTTTCCGGCAAACAGGCTTTTGTGAATATCGACCGTCTGGAAGAGATGAAAGATCATCCCACCTTTAATAAGGAAGCAGATCATGGCCAAGATATTGACTCTTTCAGCGGCCTTGCCTTCGAAGGTGTGAGCTGCAGCTATCCCGAAAAGGATACCACAGTGATACAGGATGTCACCTTCCAGCTGGGAGCCACAGAAAAGATGTTGATATTGGGCGCTACCGGCAGCGGTAAGACTACCATTGCCAATCTGATCCTGGGCTTGATCAAGCCAGATAGCGGCAGCATCACCATCAGCTCAAAAGACCTGGAAGATATCAATATCAAAAGCCTGCGGCAGATGGTGGCTTACGTCCCGCAGGATCCTTCCCTGTTTAGCGGCAGCATCAAAGATAACATCATGCTGGCCAATGACCAGGCTTCAGAGGATGAATACCGTATCGCCTTGAATGCTTCTCAACTGAAAGATGAGATCGCAGCCTTCCCCTTGCAAGATCAAACCACCGTGGGCCAAAGAGGACTGGGAGTATCCGGCGGACAGAAACAGCGCATCACCATTGCCCGAGCTCTGATCAAGCGCCCGAAACTCCTGATCCTGGATGATATCACAGCCTCCCTGGATGCTGAAAACGAGGAAAAGCTCTGGCATGACATAAATCGAGATTACCCGAATACTGCCGCTATCGTAATCTCACATCGACTTTCTACCCTGCGCTATGTAGATACAGTGCTCTTCATCGATGCTGCTGGCAGAGCGCATAAAGCAAGCCACGATAAATTGGTCTTTAATAATAAGGAATACCACGACTTTCTGCATGAACATCTGAAAAAGTAAGAATCACAGCATAAACGAGCTTGCCCTGTTAAACCTGGCATTCCCCCAAAATATTGAGCCATTATTTTGATAATAAATTCATTGGCTTTATCTTAGCTTGCATCCATGTTCATATATTTCAGTTTTTATCTTAAGCACTCAAGATTCTTGATTCCGGCTGAATATGCTTCTGATCCGAGTCCCATTGTTGAACGGAATTTCAGATAGTAAGCTATAGCTACACAATAACTAAGAGTCCTGTAGGGACGATATTTCAGATAGCAAGCTATAGCCACACAATAACTAAGAGTCCTGTAGGGACGCCATTTCAGATAGCAAACCTAGATCTGCACAATGCCTTGAGTCCTGTAGGGACGATATTTCAGATAGAAAACACACAACCACAAAGGTTTGAGTCCTGTAGGGACGATATTTCAGATAGCAAGCTATAGCTACACAATAACTAAGAGTCCTGTAGGGACGCCATTTCAGATAG
>JALNWR010000262.1 GCA_023230795.1 Candidatus Cloacimonadota bacterium | reverse complement strand
GTATCTGGGCTGGATTGCGCTCCGGCGGCGGCTTCGGCGGGCCCCTGCGACCCGATCTCCACCGGCGAGACAGGCGTATCCGCGGCTGGGACCGGCTCCGGCGGCTGGATCGCTGGCTCCCGGGCTTTGACGGGGGAGTCTATATAAAGCTCTTTCACCACAGGGTATTCGCCATTTATCAGCATGGATACCTGATACCTTCCTGATGCCTTATACTCATGGGTAAATGCGTTAAAAGAGCTGATCCGGGTGCCGTCCCCCAGGTCCCAATCTACGCTCTTGACGCTGATATCACCATAACGAGGGCTGAAGCTCACTTTCATATCTTCTATTTGATAATGGAAATCGGCTGAAAAGAGAAAGCTAAAATCCAATTCGATAGTTTTTTGCACACTGATCGGGCGCATATTTGCCAATTCCGCAATCTCCGGCTCGGCCGCTACAAGCGCGGGATTGATCATGATGTCTATGTAGTGCTCCTCAATTTTTCGCGAAGGCTGGCCGGTATAAAAGAGCTTGCATTTTCCATCCACGACGCTCAATTGCCTGAAGCCCAGGCTGGGCATCCCCACCAGCAAATTGGAAACAATTGCCGGACAATCAAAGCTTAGCTCCACCGGTTTGTCACTGGAGGAAACCCCTGCAGTTACTGTGCTGCTAACGTGGGCTTCTCTCAGGATGCTGTAAAGCTTGTTTTCCAGCCACAATTGCATATCCCCTTCGCCATTATCGCCCTCAAAAGAACGGGTGATATTATAGCTCATCAAATAGGCGCGGTAGTAGGAATACAGGTAATCGTCCTGCTGCCGGGCCTCCATGATTCTGGCCTCTGCAACGATACTGTTTATTCTGGCAATGACCTCAGCTTCCTGCGCCCGAAAATCACTTCGCTTCAGGTAGGCAAAGAGGGTGTATTGCTTTTTGTTCTTTTGAAACTCACGGTAACCGATGTTCTTCATATAAAGATTGGAGTTTATCATTACATTGTGTCGGACTTTGGAGCTGATGTAGCTATCCGTTTCTGTTTCGTTTACCGATACAGAACCTTGCACAAAACACTTTATCTGATTGGCAATCCCCAGTTTGAGGCTCTGGCGCAAAATCTCTCTTTGCTGTGGATCCTGATCCAAAGAGCTTTTACTTACAGTAACTTCGTCCCACCAATACAGCTCTTTAGACAGCTTGATGCTACGGACCAGCTCCGCAGTCTCATTGTCTTCTTTGCTTTGCGACAGGAGGCTCGCTGAGCAAATCAGGATAAATAATAAGGTAAATATCTTCTTCATTCTTCTTTAGTTTTAGTTCACTGTTCAAAGTGCTTCTTTTCCGGATTATACTGTGTTTTTTCCACGGAGCCGATGATATGGCTCATCAATTTCATATCTATAGTTTTCATACGTTCAGACCCAATAAGCTCAAGATCCATACAGCCATATAAAACGTGCCGGATACCGGTGAGGGAATCATAAAAAATAAGCATCACATTAGCGCTCTTTTCTTCAAAGGGAGATATCAAGACCGCTGTTTCCATTCCGGAACTCAGCGCAGCAAATAGTTTTGGGTAAGCTACCCGGATGTTTTCATGACGATTCCCATACATATTGTATCTGAGCTTTATCGAAACATCATGATCAAAAGCCTGGGGTAAAAGCAGATAGTTCATCAAGGTCTCCAAGGGGTGGTGAACACTATCAACAAAGCTCAGCCTGCCACCTTCTGCCACAAGGAATAAAGAAGCCGAAAAAAGATTGTCAAAAACTGCCCGCTCCCAAACGTAAAGGCTATCCTGATAGGGAATAATATCTTCCATAGCCGGATATCTGAGCTCAGGCAAAGTGCTGTCGGAACCAAGTAATTGCTGCCAGAGCCTATCCTCCAGATCCTTTTTATCCTGATTTTTATACAAAACTTCCAAGCTTAGAGGAATCTGGAAGAAAAGCTTGATTTGCGTGTTTTCGAATTCCACCAAAATGGCAGTATCCTCCAGGGTCTGCGCAGTAATACGTGAATTAGCCTTGAAAGAAGGGATCATGGCGGCAAGATCACTTTTACTGAAAGTGGATAGATTCGACTTCAGCCCATAACCATCCAAATCTGCCCCGGCCAGATAGGCTAAGATATATTCTTCAATCAGTTCGCCCACCACCTGAGAGCCCAGATATTCGCTCAGGTCCAAATCCAGCCCCTGCTGCCAATGCTCTATCTCTTGAAAGCTACTTACCTGAAGCTCAGTCTCCCCAAATTGACACGTAAGCCCGATTGGGGGTTCTGTAGCTATGCTTTGAAGCTGAAAAGCAGGCACTTTCTGCATCAATGATAGCTGGCACAAATTAGCCGAACCGGACAGTTTCACGCTACCAAACACTATACATAAAATGGCTATGCAGCTCTTCAGGTAAGACATCATAAGCTTGATTCCTTATTATTCATATCATTCAAAACAGGCATATACTCCACCTACAAATTTAAGTAAATACGAGAATTGCTGCTTGACTATAACCGTCAAGTTATTTTTGTAAAGATAGAGGGAAGATAATTGAAAATAATACCAATCTTACTGAACAGTCTCTCATTTTTTTCGATATCCAAATTATGGGCTGGTTAATCTTTGCTATCTGATATATCGTCCCTACAGGACTCAACCAACTGTGTAACTATAGCTTACTATCTGAAATGGCGTCCCTACAGGACTCAGATTTGAAGAATATTCAGCAGGGATCATGAATCTTAATTGCCCAAGATATAAACTAAATACATAGACATGGGTGCAAGCTAAGACACTAGCAATAAATTCATTGTCAACATAGTAGTTCAATATTTTCAGGCATTCCCCCATTTTACGAGAGTTTGATTATGGACTGGTCGGTGTTTGCTATCTGAAATGCCGTCCCTACAGGACTCTATAACCTTGTGTAGCTGTAGGATGCTATCTAAAATGGCGTCCCGATGGGACT
>JALNWR010000261.1 GCA_023230795.1 Candidatus Cloacimonadota bacterium | reverse complement strand
TAAGATCAGCCTCGACACCGAGACCGATTCTTTGGATTGGACAAACGCCGCCCTGGTGGGGATTTCACTGTGCTGGGAGCCCACCAAAGCCTACTACCTGCCCCTGGGACATCAGATGACAGATAACCTGGACATGAAAGAAACCATCCAAGCTTTATCAAAGGCCTGCAGGGGCAAGACCATCATAGCTCATAATCTCAAGTTTGACAGGATGATCCTGAAGCGTCACGGCTGGCTGATTTCCGAGCCTTTCTTTGATACCATGATAGCAGCCTACGTGCTGGATGCCGGGTATTTCACCTTCTCGCTGGATGATTGTGCCGCCCGAGAGCTCGGCTACCGCATGATGCCCATCACAGAGCTGATTGGCAAGGGCAGGAAGCAAATCACTTTTGATCTGGTCTCGGTTCAGGATGCATGCTTTTACGCAGCGGAAGACGCCTGGGCTACCCTGTCTTTATTCAGGGTATATCAGGGCAGGCTGGAAAGCAGTCGGGCCAAAAAGGTATTTTATGAGCTGGATTTGCCGCTGATGCCGGTCTTGATGCAGATGGAAGAGCTTGGCGTAAGTATCGATGAGAAAGTGCTTTCGAAGATCTCGCATCAGCTGAACATCGAGATCAAACAGCTGACCGAAGAAATCTATGAAATTTCCGGATATGAATTTAACCTGAATAGCACGCAGCAATTGGCAAAACTGCTCTTTGAAGAGCTAAAACTTCCTGCCAAAAAGAAAACTAAAAGCGGATATTCCACCGATAACAGCGTTTTGGAAGCCCTCTCCGAAGATTATGAGATCGCCTCCAGGATCATAGAATACCGGCAGTTAGTCAAGCTGCAAAATACTTATGTAAGCGCCTTGCCCCGTCTGGTGAATCCAGACACCCAGCGCATTCATTCCTCTTTCAATCAGTGTGTGGCTTCCACGGGAAGGCTATCTTCTACAAATCCCAATTTACAAAATATCCCTATTCGCACCAAGACCGGACGCGAGATTCGCAAGGCCTTTGTGCCCGGCGCAGATGACTTCCTGGTCATGGCGGCGGATTATTCTCAGATCGAGCTCAGGCTTTTGGCTCTGATGTCTGAAGATGAAAAGCTGTTAGAAGCCTTTGAACACAAGATAGATATACACAAACAAACTGCGGCTCAGATCAATGGCGTAGCTATTAGCGAAGTCAGTGCTGATATGCGCCGGGCTGCCAAAACCATCAATTTTGGACTCATGTATGGCATGGGGCAAAGGAAACTTGCGCGAGAACTGAACATATCACAAAGTGAGGCCAAAACTATGATAGAGAATTACTTCGCTCAATTTCCCGCCATCAGCAATTTTAAGGCAGAGTGCATCGCCAAAGCCAGAAGCACAGGCCGTGCAGAGACCATCTTTGGTAGAGTGCTGGACCTTCCGGGTATCCATAGCAAAAACAAAGGCACAAGCAGTGAGGCTGAACGTATAGCGGTCAATATGCCTATTCAAGGTAGCGCTGCGGATATCATCAAAAGAGCCATGCTCGGCATCCATGCCAGGATTCAATCCGAGCCTAAAATCCGCATGATCATGCAAGTGCACGATGAGCTGGTCTTTGAAGTTCACAATGATTACGCGCAAGCCGCTCAAAAGCTGGTGCGGGAGGAGATGGAAGCAGCCCTGCCGAAGCAATATCGGCAAAAGATCCGTTTATCTGTGGATATTGGTATCGGTAAAAACTGGTATGAAGCCCACTAAGAGCGGGGGTTTAGCTGCTCCAGAAGATGAGAGCGTTTGCGGATGCGGATCAGCCAGAAGATCACGAAGAAGAGCAGTAGCAGCACTACCGCGCCCACCACAAAGACAAACCAGGGCAGTTCCTTTTCAAATTCCGCAGTCATATACTCGTGGGAATTCCACATCTTGGCGGTGTCATAGCTCCAGTGCAGAGTCTTGGCTTTGAGATCAGAATTTTCAAGCAAGGCATTTGTCTTTACAATCTTCCAGGGCACATGCAGCTTGTAATTCCAGATGGGCTGTCTGGTATGAATCTGGCTGAAGTACTCTTCCAGATCATCGCCTCCCTCAGCGCTACCCAGGGCTATGCGACGTTTGAAGGTGATCTTGCGCCCGGGCTCTTTGTTAAGCGTAATTTTACCCCAGAAATCTGCTGAACCCAGCTGGTCATTCACGTTGTTAAAAGCTTCTATATTCTTGAATTTGAATACGATATCATAGATAACGTCTGCACCCTTACGTTGGACATTATAGCTGATCAGATTGATGCCGGGAAGCTCGGCTTTGCTCAAAATCTCTTCCGGATTCTCGTAAGGCGACCTATATACAATGCGTAGCTTAGCCTTGCCTGAGCCGTCCCTATGCAGCCAGAGCTCTTCATCGTAGTGCACGCATCCAAAGAGCGTGATCAGCGCCAGAATGCTGATTACAAGACGTTTCATCCGATATCCTTCCTCAACTAAGCATTTGTATTAACCTAAAAACAAAATATCGTTCTTTTGGCAAGGATTATTTCATCATTGATGAATATTCCCGCAGTTTCCGCCTCTTTCAGGCCTGATAATCCATAATCAGAACAAAGATAATGCCCGGCTTTTCACGGCAGAAACAGGCTCTTAGCCCAAGGCTTCAATTTAGTTTTAACTCGATTTTAACTCGAGTCCACTCGAAGATTCAAGTCAACTCGAGTTGAAAACGAATTAGCTGCAAGTTAAAAGCTAAGGTGCGGTGTAGGCTGCGCCAAGCTTTTAGCTTGATTATCGGTAATATCAGCTGTACATTCTGTTGAAATATCCCCAGTATCGCTTCGCATCAATATCAGATTCGTCCATTCTTTATTCTGTGTATTATGCCTGTATCTATGGCAAAACTGGCATTCCCCCAAAATATCGAGTCACTCTTTTGATAATGAAATTAATGATAGTATCTTAGCTATCATCTATGCCTATGTATTTCAGTTTATACTTTTG
>JALNWR010000260.1 GCA_023230795.1 Candidatus Cloacimonadota bacterium | reverse complement strand
GGTTTGGGGCACAATGTAATCTCCAATATCAAACAGATCGAGGGTGAACTATACTTTTGCACCTGGGGAGATGGCATTGCCAGATACCGGCAGGAAAGCTGGGAATACTTCAATCCCAATAGCATAGCCTTTCCCAAGATCACCCGGAGTGCAGCGGATCAAAACCACGCCTTATGGTTTTGTAGCGGCATAGAACGAGATGAGGTAGTGCGCAAAGGCACCTTGGGAGTAAGCTCGCTCAAAGATGGGCATTGGACAAGCTACAAGACTCATAATAGCCCCCTGCATTCCAATAACATCCTCGCCCTGGAAGTGGATTCACGCAATCGTAAATGGTTTGGCTCCTGGTATTCAAGCTATCAAGCCACAGGAAACCGCTACGGCATAACCATCTATGATGACAGTAGTGAAAACGAAAGCTGGCTATGGTTGACTCACAACGGCATAGCCGAGTGGGATGAAGAGACCCAGAGTTGGGGAGGATGGCTGCCAGGTTCTCCCAGCCTGCTTACCAGTACTATCGCAGGCATTCACCGGGATTTGCATGATAATATGCTGGTGCTTTGCTATGATGGCGGGGTCAGCGTTTTTGACCCCGAAGATAATCTTATCGGCGAATTTTATGTGCCCGATAGCATTGCCCAAAAGCTGTGTAGTGTCTATCATAACGGCAGACAGTACTTTTTCGGAACTCTGCGGGATGTGGGGCTCTCGATCTGGAATGATGACAGCATCCCACAGACGGATGGCAGCCACTGGGTAAGCCAGATCGTGCCGGACCTGAAAGGTGGCACCATCTTTGGAGTGGCCAGCGTGGAGACTCCATACAGCGGTTGGCAGCACTTTATCGCCTCCTCTACAGGGCTTTACATGTGGGATGAGTACAATTGGTACAAGTATGATAAGTATATCAAACGCCATATCTACAATTTTACCAGCAATAGTTGGGAAAACGACACCCTTTATTATGCAGATGAAGAGCGGCTTTTTGGCAGCATACAGACTGTGCCAAACGCTATCTATGGTGATCCTTTTGGTCGCATCTGGATAGGCAGTCTGGATAATGGGCTGAGCATGTACGATCCTCATCGGGAACGCTTTACAAATTACTATCAGGGCAATTCCCCCCTGCTTTCAAATCAGATCATCTCCTTTGGTTACGATCCTTTGGGTGGCAGGCTGTTGATCGGCAGTTCGGAGGGTTTGAATACCCTGAACATAGGCAGGACTGTAAAACCAGAGACCTCCCTGAAAGAGCTAAAGGCCTATCCCAATCCCTTCAAGCCCGATGGCAAAAATACTGTGCATATCGTAAATCAGCCCGATGACAGCATGCCCATCGGCGAAAACCAATGCCGCATCTATTCCGCCTCCGGGACCTTGGTGATCAAACTAAAGGAAAACAACTTCTCCCGATTTGAATGGGACGGGCGTAACAAAGCCGGCCAATTGGTCTCCAGCGGCATCTACTACTTCGCAGTGACAGATGCAGATGGCAAGGCCAAGCGGGGCAAAATTGCCGTATTGAGGTAAGGCAAACTATGAATACAGAATATCTAAACGAAGACTGTCTTGAGCTGGCCGCAGAATTTCAGTATCCCTCCTCTGGGGTGATTCTCTGCGATGCCAAACTACTAAAGCTATATCCTGAGTATTTCAGCTCTGAAAAGCCCCTGCCTACTTTGGCTTTGAGGGCTGGAGAGAGAAGCAAGAACCTGAATCAATGCCTGAAAATCTATGAATTCCTCAGCGAACATGGCATCGGCAGGCAGGACGCGGTCCAGGTCTTGGGCGGTGGCACTATCTGCGATCTGGCTGCCTATGCAGTCTCCACTTTCAAGCGTGGCTGCCGCCTGATCCTTTATCCCAGCACTTTACTGGCTATGGTCGATGCTGCCATCGGCGGGAAAACCGGCCTCAATCATCTGGGATTCAAGAATTATCTGGGCAGCTTTTACCCCGCAGAAAAGATCATTCTCCATAGTTCTTTCCTGGAAAGCCTGCCCAAGGCGGAACTGCGCCAGGGTTATGCGGAGATGCTGAAGTATTCGCTCTTGGACGAGGATTTGCCTTTGCCGGAGTTTGATAGTATGATGCCGATCAGGGATGAAACCATCCTGCGTTTTGCCAGATACAAAATGCAGATCTGCGCTATAGACCCTTATGATCGTAAAGAGCGCTTACTGCTGAATTTCGGACACAGCTTTGGCCACGCTTTGGAAGCGGCCAGCCAGAATAAGATCAAACATGGTGATGCGATAGTAATGGGCATGATTATAGCCTGCAACTACAGCTATCAGGAAGAGCTGATCGACGAAGAGGATTGGCTTTACTACCTGGAATGGCTCGGCCAATACGAGGTTACGGCTTCTGCTCTGCGCTTTCTGGAGGAAACTCCATTTGAAAACATGCTGCCCTTCCTGAGGCAGGATAAGAAAAACTCGCAAGGGCTGAGTTTGATCCTTCCCACCGAAGACGGAATCAAAGTGATGGAAGCGAAATTCCGCTAAAACCCTTGAAGTTTATCATACAAAGAAGACCGGTAAATCTGCTATTATGGGCCTTGGTGAGTGCGCTGCTGATCCTGAATCTGATCCCAATCGGGAACAGCACTTCCAGCAGTATGAGCAGCAACAAGCTGTATAGCTTCAGGCTGGACTACCTGGCGCATTCTTTCACCTTTCTGGCTTTTGCCTGGCTCTGGGTCTGGGGTAGGATCAGGGGCTATAAGTGGTTTGCCCGCTATGAATTGCCCCTCTATATCGCTGTGGTCTTCCTCTGTGCGATTGGCTTTGAATTGGCTCAGAAACTGGTGCCCTGGCGAACTTTCAATCCCGTGGATCTATACTACAACCTCATTGGGGCCAGCCTAAGCGTTGGCTTTATCCTGATCAGCCACTTTGCCTGTAGAAGAAGCAGATGAAGTCTTTCTATTCTAATGTTGCATCTGCCTGGCTGGAGGCCAG
>JALNWR010000259.1 GCA_023230795.1 Candidatus Cloacimonadota bacterium | reverse complement strand
TACCTAAGATGATGATTGCCAGTTCAAAATATCGGTTTGAAGTAAGTCTGAGCATAGCCTTGCGGATTTTATGTTTATCTTTGAGGATAAAAAAGCTGATCAAGGGTATCATGCCGATGAAAGACACTGCTCCAATGATAGTAGAATAATTATCTAAGAGCAATTTAGGCAATTTGGCCATGAATATAGTAGCATTATCCAGGATATTGAGAAACTGATTACTCATATTCAATCCAGGAATTCGTGTATCCAGGTCCTGGGAATATTCATAGATGCCACTCAAGAAGGGAAGCTGCATAAGGGTATCTCTATTCACTCCTCCTTCACGGCTGAGAATAGCGATAAGGTTATTGGCCTGAGAGATAATATCCGGTATGATCCTGCTGGTAAACCAGGTGATGAGACCAGCCACTGTGAGATACACAAATAGCACACTTAGCCAACGGGGGATGCGCTTGTGTTCCAACCAGGTCACTGCAGGGTCCAGAATGTAGCTGAAGATAACCGCACCAATCAAATATACAAATACTTTGCTGTAAAACACCAAGGCAGCTACAATGATTAAACTCAGAAGTATGAAAAATGCAATTTTAGTCCAGTTCATATTCAGCTCTCTTGTGCTTTTTCAAAGATGAAATCGGAGAAGTCTTTGCAAGCTGCCTCCAGGATCTTGATTCCGCAGCGAGGTCTGGCTTTGATAAATTCCATGAGGTCAGAGCTGGAAATCGCATCCATCACCACTGGGGTTTTGGCGATGGCTGTGCTGCTTCTTCCCTGCCCGTGATACATATCCAGCATGCCCAGATGTTGGGGATGGGAGATGGTTTTCTCTTTTTCGCTACAATACACCCCTATTAGCTCTATATCACCTGATCTGATGAAATATATTACTTCCAGAGGGTAACCGGTTTCAAAGATCGTCTCTGAAGCCTTGAATTTCCGCTCGTGCATACGATCTTCCAAGAGATAAAGGTCATAGGAACCAAGCTCTGCAAATAAAGGATATTCCCGATATCGCAGATAGGTCTGGGGTTTACTGAATAGAGATTTTAACCATTGCCATTTTTTTTTCACGACTTCCTCGCTATATTTTTTTTACCAAAGGAACAAAGGTACATGGATAATCCTGCCGAACCTTGAGCATGTCCTTTTCCCGCACAATAATATGCAAGACTTGGGAGAGACTGCCTCCTACCGGCACCACCATGATGCCGCCTTCTGCCAATTGATCGCAAAGCCGGGGCGGAACTTCCTCTGCGGCAGCCGAAACGATGATCTTATCAAATTCCTTATAGGCTGGATAAGCTTTTTCCCAGCCGGCCCAGCCATCTCCAATGCGGAAAAAGATGTTCTTAAAACCGGCAGCCTTAAGGATTTTCTGGGCGTTTAAGGACAGGGAATCGTGCAATTCCACCGTGCATACTTCTTTTACGATGCTGGCCAGAAGCGCTGTCTGATATCCGCTGCCGGTTCCTATCTCCAGAACTATATCCTGGGGGCTAAGGTTTAGCTCACTCATCATGATAGCGATCATCGAAGGTTGAGAGATAGTCTGTCCCTGGTTAATAGGTAAAGGACGATTGCGGTAAGCGTATTCCTTATATTCAGGCAGCACATAATCTTCACGGGGGATAAGGCTGAAGGCAGAGAGCACGGCGGTATCTTTAATACCACTTGCTTTCAGCTCCTCCAACAGTCTCAAACGTTGATCGTCAAAGCGCATTATTCAGGCCAGGGTCCATCAAGTTACGGTTTTCGAGCCACCTTTCGATTCTCGGGAAAGCATCAGGTTTGGTAAGTTCAAAACCCAAAGGTGTGATTGAGATGTAACCTTCGTTTACGGCTTCAGAATCGGTTCCACTCTCAAAATCCCACTCTGGTGCATTTCCTCCAACCCGGTAGGAAAAGGAATCTGCCGTTTCTTCTATGATCGTAACAAAATTGTAATATCTTCTGTGCCCGGTTCTGGTAAGCTTTGCGCCCTTGATATCTTCGAAAGTAAGATTAGGGAAATTGATATTCCAGACTTCGTTTGTTTTGACCATGTCTGCGATACCTTCTTGCATCAGCCTCATAAACCAGCTGGTGGCAGAGGCAAAATTCTGATCCTGATAGGCATTGACCGAGAGTGCGATGGCTTTGTGTCCCAGCATTGCTGCTTCCACAGCTCCTGCCACAGTGCCGGAATATAGCACATCCTCGCCCATGTTCTGTCCGGCATTGATGCCTGAGATTACCAGATCAATCTTTTCGGTGATTATTTTTTGCAGGGCGATCACCACACAATCTACCGGAGTACCACTCACTGCCCATTCATCCACGCCAATCCTGGTCGCATGAATATCCTTGCGCAGGGTGATCGAGTGCGATGCAGCAGAGCGTTCACGGTCTGGCGCCACCATTATTATCTGATGTCCTGCTTGTTTCAAAGCTATTTGCAGAGAGCGAATGCCTGCTGCGTTTATACCATCATCATTTACCAATAGGATTCTCAAAATCTACTCCTTAGAATATTAAGTCCGGTTTCAATAAGACCAAAATCACGAATATAGCTACTAAGAAAACAGTAAAGATGAAAAACCAATTATCCTGAATGAACACGCCAAAATTTCGCTTATGCCTCTTTTTACGATAGCGACTTTTGACCTTTTTTGGGAAAATGCGGTGCATAATAGGAACACGAATGCTTTTTGCTCCCCGCATATTCCTCTGAGCCTGGGTAAGCCATTTTATTCGGGATTTTTCATCCAGATAGGGACGATAGCCCAAAGATAGATAATGATCTATCCTTGCCTGGCTGAATCCCTTAACATCTTGTGGGTCAAGTTCTTTTATGATTTTAGTCTTTTTTGATGTCATTTCATATACCTTAAATTGTATATCCTTTAAAAGCAGACAATTTGTCAAGCTGAATCTTGATCAGGCATTCCCCCATTTTACGAGAGTTTGATTATGGACTGGTCGGTGTTTGCTATCTGAAATGCCGTCCCTACAGGACTCTATAACCTT
>JALNWR010000258.1 GCA_023230795.1 Candidatus Cloacimonadota bacterium | reverse complement strand
TGCTCGCTCACTACAAAAGCTCTTTACTAATGCAGCAGCAGGTGGTTTGGAAAGTTCTCCTGTAAGACCTTCCCGAGGAGCCAAATCCTCATGTCCTTGATAGTTACGAAATTGAATTAACATTCAATTTCTCCTGACACACCGAAGTCCAAGCCGGCTTCAAGATTTGTATGTAACTTATAATTGTCGTAGCCGGCTTGAACTCCGAAACTCCGCTTGGCTTGAACTCCGAAACTCCGCCCGACGATTTTTTGCTTGACAGAATCAATCCTGAAAACCAAACTGAGATATCAAAAAATATCTATAAAAGAATAATATCGCGGAGGAATCCATGAATCTGCAGAAAGCATTGCCGCATCTTGGCCAAGAGAGGTGAATCCATGATTCGCCGCCTGGTCTTTGTCTTGCTTTTCATCGCCACTTACGCCTTGAGCGCACAGGTGGTAAGCATCGGCAATGGCAATATCTTGCATCAAGGGCTGCCGATAGAGCCGCTCGCTCGCTTTAGCTATACCCAGCAGCTTTTTCTGGCTTCGGAGATCGAAATGGCTGGAGAAATCACGCATCTGGGCTTTCAATACAACGTGCAGAGCAGTCTCTTTTTTGCGGGCAATAAAGACTGGAAGATATATCTGGGGCATAGCGATCTGAACGCAATGCAGGATTGGGTTCCCATAAATGAACTCAGCCTGGTCTTCAATGGCAGCCTCTCTTTGGATAGTTTTGACAATTCTCTTCCGGGCAGCGGCTGGCTCACCATCCCCCTGCAGCAAGGCTTTCTTTATGATGGCGCAAGCAATCTGATCATTGCCGTGGATGAAAATACAGATGGTTCTGGCGCTTCCAGCGATGATTTCTACTGCCGGGAAATGGCCAGTGTCCGCGCCCTGAACTACCAGAGTATGAGCATAAACCCGGACCCTGAAAACCCTCCTGATACCATCAACTTCAAGCAGTATCTGGCCAATCTCAGGCTGCATTTTAACGGCACCGAACACAGCGATGCCCCCAGAAATCTATATGCCTACTATGCCGATCAGGCTATCCGGCTCTTCTGGCAAGCGCCTTTGGAAGGCACTCCACAGGCCTATCTGCTGCACAGAGGCAGCCAGGTGATCTCCGAGATCACATCCTGCGACTATACAGACACGAACATAAGCATAGGAAATACATATGTTTACAGCGTTCAAGCCCGCTATCCGGGAGGACTGCTCTCTCCTCACTCAAATTCCTTTAGCATCACTGTGCCACAGGATGGCTCACAGATCATTCTGTTTGAGAGCTTTGAGCACTGCACTGCTTTTACTCAACAGATTGCCGGCTTTCAAAATCTGGACCTGGATGGCTCGCTAACCTGGGGCTGGGACAATCTGGATTTTCCCTCAGAGGGTAATGCCTTAGGCTGGATGGTCTTTGCACCGGCGCATACCACCCCTCCTCTCACCGGTATTTCTGTGCCCACGGGGACTAAAATGCTGATGTCGGCCAGTGCGATGACTCCTCCCAATAACGACTGGCTGATCTTTCCATACCTGAATCTGGGGAATTCAGCTACTCTCGAATTTACCGCCAGAAGCTTTACTACCGCTTATGGTTTGGAGCGTTTGCGGGTGCTGATTTCTACTTCTGACAGCGCACCGGAATCCTTTAGCCCGCTGCATGCGGAGGATTGGCTGAGCCTCCCCGCCAGTTGGACAGAATACGAATATGATCTTAGCGCTTACGCGAATCAGGACGTCTATCTGGCCATAAATGCAGTGTCTTTGGATGCTTTTGCCCTGTTTGTGGATGATCTGAAAGTGCAAAGTGAGGGAGGGCATCTGGAAGCTCAGGATCATGCGCCTGCTACTATCAGGCCTTATCCCAATCCGGCTCAAGGGGATTTCTCGCTGAAAAGTCAGGACTATTTTGATCTGCAACTCTATAACATTCGCGGTCAGAAAATTGCTGCCTATGAAGGAATCAAAAGCTTCAATTCTGCCCGGCTCAGGCTCTGCCCCGGCATCTACATCCTCCGGCTGAAACAGGACGGCAGGCAGCATACCTTCAGACAGATAGTTCTACCTTAAAATGCAAGCTATAGAAGACCTTGTAGAGCGGCTGCAAAAAGATAAAAGACATCGCGATACCATAGTATCCACCCATATAGTTCCCGCCAGAGAGGCGGAATATGCGGACTTTCCAGCTCTGCTGAGCCCTCTTTTGATTGAGATCCTGCAAGCTCAGGGCATCTGCCGGCTCTATTCACATCAGGCAGAGGCTATCAGCCATGTCTTGCAAAGACAAAGCGTGGTAATCAGCAGCGGAGTAGCCAGCGGGAAAAGCCTTTGCTACCAATTGCCGATTTTGAATGGCCTGATTCTGGAGCCCAAATCCCGGGCACTTATGCTTTATCCCACCAAGGCTTTGGCGCAGGATCAAAGCCAGAAGATGATCCAGCTTTGCTCTGCGCTGAGCGCCAAAACCGGGAAAAAGATATATAGCGCAATCTACGATGGGGATACCCCTACTCAGGATAGAAGCCGCATCCGCAGACAGGCCAATATAATCTTCAGCAATCCCGATATGCTGCATCTGGGGATATTGCCGAATCACACCCTCTGGAGCTCATACTTTGCCCATCTGCAATATATTGTGATAGATGAAGTTCACTACTATCGCGGGGTCTTTGGTTCGCATTTTGCAAACGTGATCCGCAGGCTGAAGCGTATATGCCGAATCTATATGCAAAGGCCTGTCTTCATCTGCACTTCGGCCACTTTGGCCAATGCCAGAGAACTGGCTTCCGAGCTGATCGGCGAAGAGCTAATCTTGATCGATCGTGATGGCTCGCCTATGGGTAAAAGGATCAATCTCATCATCAATCCGCCGCTCATAGATAAAGACTTAGGCATCAGACGCAGCAGTATGATCGAAAGCAGCGCTCTGGCCCGAATGCTGCTTTACTATCCCTTGCAAAGCATACTCTTCAGCATCTCCCGGCGGAGTGTGGAAATGCTGCTACTAAAGATGCCAGAGAAGTTTCGGGATCAGAT
>JALNWR010000257.1 GCA_023230795.1 Candidatus Cloacimonadota bacterium | reverse complement strand
GACCTGAATGGAGATGGCTATCAGGATGTGATAGGGTTCGATCATGAAGCAGGATATTACAGCGGATACTTGTACATATGGATGGGCAGCTCTGCCATGAACGGATCACTGGATTTTGTAAGTCTGGGAATTACAGACTACGATTGCATGAATTATGGCTGGTCAAAGGCGACTGGTGATTTCAATGCCGATGGCTATTGTGACATTGCCGTGGGTGCACCTTGGTTTACAATGCAAGGTAGTAGTTTCTTTTCTACTGGTAGAGTCTATATCATGGCTGGTAATGCCGACCTGCACGATAGACCCGTGGCTAATGATGATCCGCTGATCCCTGCTGTCGAACTAAACAGGTGGCAGATTGAGGTTTATCCCAATCCTGCCTCCTCGCCTGAAACACAGTTTAACCTTTTATTCAAAGGTTCTGGATTCAAAGATGCGGGCGATTATAAGCTGGAGATTTTTAATCTGAAGGGGCAGAAGCTACTATCAAAAAATATACCTTCAGATAATATGAAAGAAGGCCTTATGACCTTTGAATCTAAGTCCTGGCCAAAAGGGATACTCTTATTGTCGATATTACAAGACGGTAAGCAATTGACCACCAAGAAAGTAACAACTTACTAAAGGAGATTAAAATGTCTAATAGAAAGCTTAAATTCGGTATTTATCTTGTCTTCTCGATGCTTCTCTCTTTAATCGGAGCAGAAAGTTTTGACCAATATCCAATGGGATGTTACAGCTACCTTTCCAATGACATCAAGCCTGACAATCCTTTCACTCATGCAGAAAGAGCAGAGATTCTGTCCTTGCTTAGTGGAATGGGCTATAATATAGCTCTAATTAATAACAAAGACGGGGATGATACTCTCGCAGATATGCTATCTATGATGAAAGATAATGGATTATATGCCATCATTAGTGATTTGTACCATCCCTATCAAGGGAGTCCCGATGATCACTATAATCGATACAATACTAATGCATTAACAACCAGCAGCTATTTAAGGCTTGAAGCAGAGTATTCGGGTAGTAGCGATATCGACGGGGGCTCGAAAGATTCCAAATGGTATTGCTCACATGAGGAGCCTGGCAGCAATATGGCGAGGCAAGGATACGTAGAGCCAGATCCTATGTACCTGGTTGAGAATTCTTGGAAATGTTCTCGCGGTACCACTAACCCCGGATTTGCCTACACCGATATCCGGTGGAGGTGGTTAAACACTTATCATTCTTCAGAAGGATACGAGCCATACAAAAGACTTGGCAATGAGTTTTGTGTTTACAATGAGCATGATTCTTTGAATCTTGATAACAAATACATTAGAGTGAGATACAAGTTAAGATTAGATCAATTCGTGGAGTCAATTAATAGCTCCACGCCATTATTTAGTTTTACTACCATGGGCTATAAACCTGATTCAACAAGTGTCAATCACCAGTTTATGGATTACAATTCTAATCTACTCTATGATCATACAACAGAATACTATTATGGAGATTTTGCGCAGGCTGGAAGCCCAGGCGGTTACTTTGACATAGAGATTAAAATCAGCTATGCTGATCTGATATCGGCCGGCCTGCTTAGCAGGCTGAATTGGTGGAAGTACAAACTGGAAAATTTAAATCCCCGTATGTACTGGCACGGCAATTGCGACCTCTACCTGGATTTTATAGAGATTGAAGATCAAATACACTACGATTTAATCCATAATGACTCAACCTACACAGCTAATATCAACAATCGCATAGACTATCTGCAAAGCCAGCACCCTTCGGATATGATAAAATACATGTATAGTATGGACGAGCCTGGTTTAGGGCAATTTCACTCCTATAAAACCGTTCAGCAGTATATTAGTCAAGCTGACCCCGAGAATCCCAATATAATCACTGCGGCGTATGACTATCATTACAAGAAGATAGAGAAGGCGGGCAGCAACGACGAAGGCTATTTGTACTATGACCATGTTAAGAGCTTTAGAGAAAGCGCAAGTCCTAATACGATCTTGCCTGATATGTATCCCATTAATCCAGGCGTAGATTTCAATTCGTTTACACTTCAGGAGAGAATAGATGATAAAGTGTTGAGGCAGTATGAATCATCAAAACGTTATAGTATTGATACCTCCCCCTCTAAACCCTTTATTCCGATAGTTCAAGCCTTTGGACAATGGAATGGAGCTGTTTGGGCATCATGGGTGCTGCCGCCTTATGAAACACAGAAATGTCTAAAATATTTACCATTATGCTATGGCGCAGATGGGGTCATTGACTACTTGGCGGTAAGTCCGATTAAGACCAATTCTCTTGGTCAACTTAGCGGTCAATACTGCTCTATAATCAAAGCAAATGACAACTTAATTACTGCTACGAATTTCACCAGAGAGGCAGTAATCGAGACAAATGCGAAAATCTCCGTTTGGGGCCCAATTATTAAACATAAACTTGAATGGATGGATGCTGGATGTCTGGGGGTAGCTAGCGAACCAACTGGTATGTTACCGGAGACAAATTTGAATTCCATGGGCTTAGCAAGCTTACAAGCTGAGGACCCTGATGGAGGTTTGTATAATGGATACATACAATGTGGATTATATGTAAAGACATCAGCTTCCGATAAACCCTATTTTATGCTTGTAAATAGAAGAGCTAATTATGCAAATACAACTGACGGATTGACTTCTACTACTACACCACCAAGTGCTTATGGTACACATTATATAAGTGCTAACTCACAAAAGGCAAGATTTGTGGTCAATAATACTGCCCACAATGGATTTGGGACCTATCTGGCATTACGCGATACGTATAATGATGCTTTAGTAATGGCAGAGGCGGACACTATCAGGGTGGATATTGAGGCAGGAGAAGGTAAACTTCTGCAAATGTGCTCCAGCTTGCCAGCAAGCGTAACCAGTGATGCTGAGATCAAAAATACCGCCTATCTTTCCGGGCCCATCACTATAGACAATGGTGCCGAGGTTACTATCCATAATCTAACCGAAACTACTATCTTGCCTCATTCTACGATTCTGGTAAAGGGAAACTCAATCCTGAATCTGGCTGGAACGGTTACCATCGCAGACAGTGTGAGCATAATCGTAGAAGAGGGAAGCAGCATAAACTTCGAT
>JALNWR010000256.1 GCA_023230795.1 Candidatus Cloacimonadota bacterium | reverse complement strand
GGCCGGACGGATTTATTCGATTTTTAAAAGAGGAGGGGGGGGGCATTAATTGAGAATGGACAATTGAGAATTGAGAATTATGGCCAGATGAGAATTGAGAATTGAGAATTGAGAATTATGACCAATTTAGAATTTAGAATGGGGGTTTAATTGGGGATTATTGGGGGTGGTTTTGGATGGCTTCTTTGAGCATGGTGCTGGAGATTATTTGGGTGCGCGGGAGGTAGATGACTTCGCAGTAATCCTTGAGGAAGTCGAAGGTGCCTTGCCAGTCGTCGCCCATAACGAAGGTATTGATGTTGTGGCGTTTGATGTCGGTGATTTTTTGTTCCCAGTTTTGTTCCGGGATCACCAGATCTACGTAGCGGATAGCCTCAATGATTTCTTTTCTTTGGGCGTAGGGCATGATGGATTCTTTGTTTTTGATGCGGTTGAATTCATCGGTGGAGAGGGCTACGATGAGGTAATCGCCGAGTTTGCGGGCACGCATGAGAAGGTTCATGTGGCCGTAGTGGAAGAGGTCGAAGGTGCCGTAGGTTATTACTTTTTTCATGATTATCCTTTGTGATTTTTTTTGCCACCGAGAACACCGAATGCACCGAAGGGGGGATGGGGACAATAGAACGCGGATTGGGTGGATCGGGCGGATTTATTCGATTTAAGGGGGAGGGGTTAAGGGTTAGGGGTTATGCGTTAAGGGTTAGGGGTTATGCGTTAAGGGTTAGGGGTGGTTAACTTCAGAACTTGATAACTCTAAAACATTTCAAAACGTAAAACCTCAAAACCTGAAAACTTTACAACTTGAGAAATCCAGCATTTGAAAACTTCAAAACCTTAAAACTTGAAAACTAAGAACTCCCGTACTAAGAACCAAGAAACTCTTTACTTGAAAAACTCAAAACTCATAACCTGAAAACTTATCTTGTAAAAATCCAGTCAATCCGCCTAATCCGCCCGATCCGCGTTCTATTGAACCAACTCCAGCACTTCAAAACCTCAAAACCTGAAAACCTGAAAACTTCTAAAAAACTTCGCCTTCCCGGAACTTGATCGCCGGCCTTGTCAACAACCCAAATCCACTGAAGGTGCGGTCCGGCATCAGCTCAAGCGGGGCGGGATTATCGGCCAGGTAGGCCAGGATGACGGCAAAGAGGTCTTGATTGAGGGTGAGGTCCTGGTCGTATTTTGCGGCGAGCTCCGGATCGGGCCAATGGATAGCGATCATGGTGCCGATGCGATCCCACATCAGCTCGGGGGTGATGTCCTCCCGTTTCCAATTTTGGAGTGCGTAGCAATCTCCCAGCAGGTAAGGGCCGTGGTCTCCGATGAAGATGGCGATGGAGGAGGGATCGTGTTCATGGATGGCCTGGATGTCGCGCTCAAGATACTGCAAGGCTTGCATATAGCGCTTTATCCAGAGCTCGGTTTCATTGGGCAGGCATTTGCCGGAATTTTGCGAATGGCTGGGCAGGGAAACCTGTTCTACCACGAGCTTCGGCGAGACTCCATCTTTGATCAATTCATGCTTGCGCTCCTGGCGGTCGGCCTCGGTATAGCGATCTTCATTCATGATTCCTTTGGTATCAAAGCGGAATTCACCTTGCAGAACTCCGCGCAGGATAGTCAGGTAAAAATCGCTCTGCACATTGGTGAGTTCTTTGGGGGGATAATATTCGGTGATGAGGTCTTCATTGACGAGAGCGTAGGTGCCCGTATAGTAATTCTCCAGAAGGTTATAGCTGCCATAGCCCCGCTGGGTGAGCAGCAGATTGATCACTGAATTTCCGCTGTAAATATCCTGCATTTTGCTTTGTGAGGCATATTGTTCGGCGCTGATATTGAGGGTCATAGCCATGCTGTTCAGGCTTTCATTGCCCAGAGTGTAGGTATCTTCATAGACCTTGTAACCGTATTTATCGAAAAGCTTTTGCATGGGCTGCAGCGGCAGATTTTGCTCGCGAAAAACCCGGGGATTGGGCATGCCATCGTAAATAAAGAAATAGATATTGGGGTGGTCTTTGAACTGAAGGTCGGCCAGGGCAGCGGGGATTTCCTGTAAGGCCCGTTTGGACGGCTTTTCTCCCCTCACGATAGAAGTTGCGAAATTGCCCAGCGCAAAGGTGAAAAATACAGTGAGCAGGATGTAAATGATGACCTGCGGTTTGAAGGCTGCTTTTTGCTGATAAGATGCTGCTGCAGATAGCGATTCCGGGCCTCTTGCGCTCTTCCCGAAAGGCGCCCAGGATTTGCTGCGATAGCGCTCTAAAAGATAGATGATGCTCATTGCCCCAAGCAGGATCAGCCAAAAATCGCCATCGTGCGCACTGTTTTTTTGCATCATCGCCCGAAATACCGGCAGATAGGTGAAAAACATGGCAAAGCCGAGCGCATAAAGGGAATGGTAACTTGCGCTTTGCCTGCGGATGGCAGGCCATAAGGTCAATAGCGCTTTCAAAAGCAGCCAGGCCAGAGCGAAGATGACAAAAGGCAGAATGAGAAAGAGGGGATAAAACCAGCCGCTCAGATACATCGGATTTACCGCGGCCAGATGCAGCGAGGGAATCAGGAGACAAAGGGTATAGATCAGCGCTGTCCGGATTAGCTCTGTTTTGATCTTTCCCGGAGCGCTTGAGGGAGCGCTGTCTTGCTCAGCCTGATTCTTTGAAGTCGAATCCGGCGCTAAGCTTGGAGGATAATGCTGAGCTGAAGTAGCCGGTTTCAACTCCAAACCGTCTTCTTGCTCTTTAGGCTGAACTGAAAGCCTGCTTTCGCCATCGGGAATGGTAGCCTGATTCTTTGAAGTCGAATCCGGCGCCAAACTTGGAGAATAATGCTGAGCTGAAGTAGCCGGCTTCAACTCCAAACAGTCTTCTTTTTCTTTATAGAATAGCTGCCAAATCCCTAATAATGTACAGAATAGCAGGTATAAGCCGCTCAGATAGGCAAAGATCACGTAACGGTCTGTAGGAATGCGATACCAACCGCCCAGGTGCGCGACTATCAGCAGGATGAAGGGCATAATCCCCAGAGCTTTACCAGCTTTTTGCCAGGGGAGATTGCCAGCAAGCAACAATTGATAATAAAGCGCAAAGCTGGCTACCAAAAGCGGAACCGTCTTGGAAAAACGGTAGAAAAACTGGCCTTCG
>JALNWR010000255.1 GCA_023230795.1 Candidatus Cloacimonadota bacterium | reverse complement strand
GATAATGAACTTAATGATAGTATCTTAGCTATCATCTATGCCTATGTATTTCAGTTTATACTTTTGGCAGTTAAGATTCATGATTCCAGCATTAATATCCTTCCAATCCGAGTCCCATCGGGACGGCATTTTAGATAGCAACCTACATCTACACAAGGTTATAGAGTCCTGTAGGGACGGCATTTCAGATAGCAAACACCGACCAGTCCATAATCAGACTCTCGTAAAATGGGGGAATGCCAGAATAAAAATAATCTTGACAGTATCTTAGGCCATATTTAGACTTGTTTATAGTGGAAATAATGGAAAATAAGGAATTAAAATGGAAACGTCCTTTGATGTACACGCTGTTTATAAATTAATGAGTGACAATCATATCCAGTTTTCTTACAAGGGTCCCATCACTCAGGAAGTACTGGTTTCCCTGGGCGATACCATCAAAGAAAAATTGCACTGCGACGATTGTGATGCCAGGGTAGTGCGTCGGATTTTCTCTGTATTGGTGGAAGCCGCACACAACATTTTGAAATACTCCACCGAAAAGACCAAGGTGGATGAAAAAAACAAATCTACCGGAATCGGTCTGATCGGCATCGGCAAGATAGAGCGCAAAATGTTTCTGGTATTTTCGGGCAATATAGTCAGTCAAAAGGAAGCCGAGCAGATCAAAGCTCGCCTGGAGCACATCAATAGTCTCTCGCGAGAAGAGCTGCAAAAGGCTTATTCTCAACAGCTAAAGCAGGGTAGTATCTCTTCTGATGGCAGAGCAGGCCTGGGTTTGTATGAAGTAGCCAGAAAAAGTGACCGGCCTATCGAATTTTGTTTCTCTCCCCTGTCTGATGGCAATATGTTTTTCGAACTCAAGATTTTTGTGAAAGTGGAGGACTAAAGTGGAAAACTTGATGATAGCCGCTACCAAATACTCACCGCTGATCAGCTTTACTCCCGCCGAACAGTATCTACGCATCGAAGGTGAATCCTGGCCGGAAAATGCCATGGAAACCTACTCTCCTCTGATCCATAAGCTAAAGGAATATTTCAGTGAGCCCCAGCAAAACCTGAGAATAGAGCTTCTTTTTGAGGGGCTGAACACTTCCAGCCAAAAGATGATGCTGGAGATATTCTCTCAACTGCAGGAGTATCATGCAGTTGGCCACCAAATAGAGCTAACCTGGTACTATCCCCAGGATGACGAGGAGCTAAAAGAGGCGTGGGAAATGCTCTTGGAGGACGTGCAGTTCCCCTATAAATTTATAGAACAAACGTACTAAGAGCAATGTCTGAAGGCCATTCTGAACTGTTCTGGCGAGAAGCTGAACTTTTAAAAAAGGCCCAGCAAGCGGCCGATGATTTGCAAGATGATTCTGTATCTTTAGCAGAATATAACGAATTGATCGCCAGTTATGCGGATCTGTTGAAGCAGATTTCCCTGCTTACCCGCATCAGCGATAAAAACCAAAAACGTACCAAGGATATCTTGCAAAGGCTCTCCCGCTATGTCCCCCCTCCCATTTACCGCAAGATCGCTTCCGGAAAGGAAACGGGGGAGATAAACAAGACCAGAAGGGTAAAACTAAGTATCTTTTTCTCGGATATCAAAGGCTTTTCCTGGCTTAGTTCGGATATGCAAGGCGAAGCTCTCTCCACCTTTCTAAATTCTTATCTGGAAGAAATGACACATATCGTGAACCGGCATGGAGGTACCCTGGATAAGTATATTGGAGATGCCATAATGGTGTTTTTTGGCGATCCGGATTTTACAAGCGATGAAGATCACGCCTTGCGCTGTGTGCAAATGGCAATTGAAATGCGCTCCAGAATGCGAGAATTGCAAGAGCGATGGTTCAATCTGGGCTATCCAGAACCCCTGCATATACGCATGGGAATCTCCACCGGATTTGTGAATGTGGGAAATTTTGGCTCGGAAAAATTGATGGAGTACACCATCATCGGGGCGCCGGTAAATCTGGCCGCCCGCTTGCAGGAAAACGCCCGGGAAGATCAGATCCTGATCTCCCACGAAACCTGGGGCTTTGTGAAAGACAGCATTCCCTGCGGTCCGCCCTTTGAAATGGAAGTGAAAGGCTTTTACCGCCCGGTTTTGGTGCACGAGTTGCAGGATGAAACGCCCTCTGCTACCAAAAAGACCTATGAAGATAAAGGTTGGAGCCTGCAATACGATCCCAACCTCATCTGTTTGGAAGATATCAAAGAACAGATATCCCGTCTAAAGGATAAACCCGATAGCTAAAGGAGTAGTCTATGAAATCTGTATGGTACTATATAATCTTAGGCTTTTTACTGTTATTTCTCTTTGCAGCCAAAAGCGATGATCATCTTTCTAAATACCTAGAGGCTCTGGATAGTAGCAAGGCCTATAGGAGCTTCAGTTCGGATGATAATTTTTTGGCAAGAACTGACAATACTTTTAGGGACAAGCATGGCTACTTTTGGACATATTCCTACAGTTATCTAAAAGCTATTTATCGCTTTAATGGCCACCAATGGCAGAATATGCGTTCTTTTTTGCCGGAAAAGGCTTTTCCTTCACAGCCATTTGCCAGGCCCACTGTTTTCAACCAGCAACTTATGATCAGCTATAAGGATGGAGTATATCTATGGCAGGGGCATAGCTTTGTAAAGTATTCGGCTCCGCAAGGAACTGAACTAATCGAAACGCGAGTGCTCGGTGATAAGTTGCTAGTGATCTTTGATAAAGGCTACGCCGTGCTGGAAGCGGGGAAATGGCTGTATTATAAGCGCAAACTACCTGAAATTGTGGTTAATAAAAGCGAACCCGGGACGGAAGGTTATCGTTTGTTAATTCCTGGAAATAATATATTTACACGTATCCTCCACTGCCTGGATGGCTCAAATAATCTTTTCGTAGCAACATACGAAACAAACCGTGTGTATGAAGATGGGAGAATTTGGCCTGCCAAACCAGTTTGGAAAGGCAAGAACTTTTATCTTCAAAAACTAAGCCAGGGTTCTCCAGATTCCATATTAATCAGCCGGGATAATGTATTTACTAACGTTTCTCACTTGTGCAACCCACTATCCGACAACAAAATAGCCAATAATAGAACTTGACAAAAATACCCCGTATCTAATTATGGTAACGTGTCTTACACAAAATATCAATACGAGG
>JALNWR010000254.1 GCA_023230795.1 Candidatus Cloacimonadota bacterium | reverse complement strand
TCGTTCAGATATTCACTAATGGCATGATACACCGTATGCCGGATGCGTAGGATGGCCCACTGCTTGGGCGCGCGAATCCAGAGATGCCGGTTTGAGAGCAGAAAATCCGGCCCATGTTCCTTTTTGCTGATGGGATAATCTTCAGCGATCTGAATGGGGGTGATGCCGGTAACGCTGAGCTCATATTCACCCTCGATCTTCTGATGCTTTTTGGGAATGCCTGTGATGATCAGGCTGGATTCCAGGCTCAGGCTTTTGGCTTCTTCAAAGAGTTTGTCACCCAAGTCCCCCCGGAAAGCCACCGCCTGAATTTCAGCGCTGCCATCCCGGAAAATGATAAATAGCAGCTTTCCGCTGCTGCGAATATTGCGTACCCAACCCTTGAGCCGCACCTGCCGCCCTTCATATTGGGCTATGTCTTTTACAAAAATGTCTTGCATTGTTTTTATACCTTGTGTTTGTTTTTATTGAGCTGTTCATTGATGATTTTAATGATCTGCACCGCTACTTCCAGGGCTTTGGTCCCGGCGAGGCCATCTACTATAGGCTTGGTATCCGTGATGATGGCATTTGTCCAGGATTCCAGCTCCAGGGTGAGAGCGTCTTTGGGGCTTTCGCTGCAATCATAATTCTCTTGATCCACCAGTTGTTCTGGCTTGATATCGGTGGAGCCCATCATGATCTTAGGCAGATACAGCATGGCTTTGGGGCTCTTTTTCACCACCTGGGCCTGCCGAGTGATAAAGTCCAAGCGGATATAGCAATCCTTCTGAAAGAAGCGAATCTTGCGTTCCTGCTTCAGCGATACCCGGGATGAGGTCACATTGGCTATGGCCCCGTTTTCAAATTCGATGCGGGCATTGGCAATATCGATGCTGGGGGTGAATATCCCGATGCCACTGGCATCTATATTCCGGATGGGACTATTTACAAAGCTGAGAATGAGATCGATATCGTGGATCATCACATCCAGCACCACCGGCACATCGGTCCCCCGTTTGTGAAAAGTGGAAATGCGGGTGGATTCGATGAACATAGGGCCCTGAATCTCGTGCTCCACCTTCAGTACCACAGGGTTGAAGCGTTCTATGTGTCCCACCTGGATCTTGAGATTTTTCTTTGCAGCCAGATCCAGCAGGATATATGCCTCATCCACCTTGCTGGTGATGGGCTTTTCTACAAAGATGTGTTTACCCGCTTTGAGCGCTGCTTCAGCCAGCTCAAAATGGGCGGTGGTGGTAGCGGCGATATCGATGGCGTCGCAGGCATCGAGCAAGGCAGCATAGCTATCAAACCTCTGTGTAGATAGCTTCTGGGCAATCTCTTTTGCCCGGCTGGTCTTTTTATCAAAGATGCCGGCCAGGCGGACATTGTCCATTGCCAGAAACTTGCTGGCATGATGCTGCCCCAGGTGTCCAACGCCTACAACGCCAACTCTTAACATCTTATTTCAGCTTTGCCGCTACTTTCTCAAGCATATCGCGGGTCATGCTTTCCAGATTGTATTCAGGTTTCCAGTCCCATTCCTCGCGGGCACAGCTATCGTCCATACTGTTTGGCCAGCTATCGGCAATGGCCTGCTTGACAGGGTCCACGTTGTAGTCCAGCACAAATTCCGGAATGTGTTTGCGGATAGCAGCTGCAATCATTTCAGGATCAAAGCTCATGGCAGTCACATTGAAGCAATTTCTATGGATCAGCCTGGCAGGGTCTGCTTCCATGATGTCCACCGCTGCGGCCAGGGCATCCGGCATATACATCATATCCAGGAAGGTGCCGGCAGTCAGGTTGCTGGTGTATTTCTTGTTTTTAATGGCTTCGTAATAGATTTCCACAGCGTAATCGGTGGTTCCGCCACCGGGCATGGTAACGTTTGAGATGATGCCGGGATAGCGCACTCCGCGGGCATCCACGCCATATTTCAGATAATAATAATCTGCCAGAAGCTCTCCCGCCACTTTGGAAATGCCATAAATAGTGGTGGGGCGCATGATGGTATCCTGAGGAGTCTGATCATGAGGAGTGGAGAGGCCAAAGGCACCGATCGAAGAAGGAGTAAATACCGCGCCTTTCACTTCTTTCATGGTTTCCAGACAGTTGAAAGTGGTATCCATATTGATCTTCCAGCTCAGGGGAGGATTCGCCTCGCCTTTGGCCGAAAGCACCGCTACGAGATTGTAAATGGTGTCGATATTGTATTTCTTTACGACTTCATGCATGGAATTGCCATCGGTGGCATTCATCTGAGTGGTAGGCCCGGCTTCCGAAATCTCGGCAGGCAGAGGAGTGCGATTAAAAGTGGCCAGCACATGGCTATCACCATAAATCTTTCTAAGATAAGGGACAAGCTCCGAACCGATCTGTCCGGCAGCTCCAATTACAAGGATATTCTTCATAGGTATTTTAGCTCCTGATTTGATATTCTATTGTATAACACCATTTTTTCTTACGGCTTAATTGTCAATAAATATTAGCGGATGGGCGTTCCCCATTTTACGAGAGTCTGATTATGGACTGGTCGGTGTTTGCTATCTGAAATGCCGTCCCTACAGTACTCAAGGTATTGTGCACCTGTCTGGGTCTATCTAAAATTCCGTCCCGCTGGGACTCGAACCGTTGTGTGGTATTGTTATGCTATCTGAAATTCCGTCCCTACAGGACTCTATAACCTTGTGTAGCTGTAGTTTACTATCTGAAATCCCGTCGCGATGGGACTCGGATTGGAGGATATCAGTGCTTTAATCATGAATCTTAACTGCCAAAAGTATAAACTAAAATACATAGGCATAGATGATAGCTAATATCTTATCATTAAGTTCATTATCAAAAGAGTGACTCGACATTTTGGGGGAATGCCAGATATTAGCGGATGGGCTATGCCTGAGGTGGATATTAGCGGTTTGGACTGGGTCTGGGGGTGGGGAACTCCGATTCCCCACAGCGAATATGGTTCGCTAATGCTATGAGTTCAATTTGCCTGATAGCCGAATCGGAGTCCAGTTTCCCAATGCGCAACGTTTACCTCAATAGTTTCATTTCACCAGCATCATTTTATGGATTCGATGTTTATTGCCTTGTTCTATCCTGGCAAAGTAAAGGCCGGAGCTTACTGCTCTGCCATTTGTATCGCATCCGTTCCAGACGAAATTGTGATTA
>JALNWR010000253.1 GCA_023230795.1 Candidatus Cloacimonadota bacterium | reverse complement strand
CAAACTTGTGCGGCCGCCTCTACTTCGCAGACCTCATGCACATCGCTGAGGATGGGCAGCTCAAATTCCCGCTTGATCCGGCTTAAAAGCTTCAGCCCTTTTTCGAGCCCGGGACCGCTGAACGAGCTTCCGCTACTGCGATTTGCCTTGCTGTAAGAGGATTTGAAGAACAGGGGCAGCTTGAGATCGTCAGATAGATTCTTCAGGTATTCGGCAGTGTGCAGCATGATGCTTTCTTCTTCTATCACACAAGGCCCGGCGATCAGGAAGAAATAAGTCGCGCTTTTGAGCTTTTCATACAAAGACATTCAGTTTATCCCCTTAGCTATAGTTTTTTAATCTTCTCCCAACTTGCATCTTTCATGTTCAGGCCAAAATGACCATAGCTCGCTGTGGGCAGATAGATCGGCTGAGCAAGGCCAAGGTATTCTATGATTCCCAATACTGTCAAGTCAAATTCTTGTCCAATGATTTCTTCGATCCGGATGTCCGGCAGTTTTCCGCTGCCAAAGGTCTCTATCATCACGGATTCCGGCTGCTTTTGCCCTATCACAAAGCTGAACTGGATCAGGCATTCATCCGCCAGGCCGCTTCCCACAATGCTTTTGGCAATGTGCCGCGCCATATAAGCTGCGCTGCGATCCACCTTAGTAGGGTCTTTACCGGAAAATGCGCCGCCGCCATGCTGGGCCCAGCCGCCATAAGTATCCACGATGATCTTGCGCCCGGTAAGTCCTGTATCCGCACCGGGGCCACCTTTGGACCATGATCCCATAGGATTGATCAAAATCCTCAGATTCGGGCTGTCAAAGCTCTGCTCATCACCCATCTCTGTCATAGTGGGATGTACCACTTTCTCGATGATGGCTGCTTTGAGATCGGCATAGTCATCATCGCTAAGATCCTGATGATTGGTGGAGATCACGAGGCTTTCTACTGCTTTGGGCTTGCGCCCTTCAAAGCGAAAACTCACCTGGCTCTTGGCATCTGGCAAAAGATACGGAATGCTCCCGCTCTTTCGGGCTTTGGCCAGATTGATTAAAAGCTGATGCGCCACCTCAATGGGTATAGGCATCAAGGATTTGGTCTGATTGCAGGCGTAACCGAACATCAGGCCCTGATCTCCCGCTCCTGTATTCTTGTTCAGTTCGGCAGACTGCTCATGCAGATAGTTCTGAATCTTGCAATTGTAGTCAAAACATCGGTTAGGGTCTGTGTACCCGATCTTGCGGATCACTTCACGCACGATAGGCTCCACCTCGATCGATCGGGAAGACTTTATCTCGCCGGAAAGAATCACGCGATCCAAAGTGGCCAGACACTCACAAGCCACCCGGCTTTGGGGATCTTGCGCCAGATAGGCATCCAATATGGCATCTGAAATCTGATCGCATACCTTGTCCGGATGCCCTTCAGACACGGATTCGGATGTGAAAATGTAGCTCTGCTTGCTGCCCGTTTGCTTGGCATGTAATGCTGTCATTTATGTTTCTCCTTTTACTTTGCATCATACTAGTCCATGCGTGTGCAGATCAATATCTCTCGCAGCTATCTTGCTATGAGTAAATCGCTTCTGAACTCTGCATCCGCGGGGGAGCTTCGTTTCTGCCAAAATAGCAGATACAAAAAAAGCCCGCTGCTAAAGCCGGCTTTGAAAAACATCCGCACTTTAGCACATTTCTAACGCGGAGCAAAGAGCAAATTACCGCAATCTTGAATTTTTGGAAGCTGACTTCCTGCACACATTATTTATTAGCGCTTTGTCCGCCAGGCCTTGAGCCGACGGACAAAGCAAAAGCTGGTACATCTTCGGGGATTCGAACCCCGGACCCACTGATTAAGAGTCAGTTGCTCTGCCAACTGAGCTAAAGATGCACACTGTGAAAGCCACGCTATTTTGAGGCGGTTCTGTGTCAAGAAATTTTGTGATTGCGTGGGATTTAATAGAACGCAGATTGAACGGATCGAACGGATTGTTACGATCTTTTTTTGGAGGATTGGGATGAAAGATGGAACGCGGATTGAGCGGATTGGGCGGATCAGCGCGGATAAAGATTTAATAGAACGCAGATTGAACGGATTGAACGGATTAACACGGATAAAAAAAGGAAGAAATTCCTCTTCCCGTTTCCCATACGCCCAGAAAAGCTAAATCCTACCCTTTAATATCCCATAAAATCCCCAAAAATCCTATCAATCCGCCCGATCCGCCCAATCCGCGTTCCATCAAATCCCCCCTTAATCCCCAAAAATCGTAAGAATCCGTTCGATCCGTTCAATCCGCGTTCTATCCTTTCCAGACATGTATCCCTACAGATACAAATGCCCTGATTATGCGTCACCCACAGGGGACAGTTCCGCAATCTTGGGCAAGCAAATAGCCGGGTGAAAAAAGAATCTTTACTTTCTAAATTGCTGTTCACCAAAGCTATAGCACAGAAGCTTTATCCGGATAAGCCTGATTGGAACGCAACTTGCTTCTTATCCTGTCACATCCCATGAGGATGTAAAACATAGAAGTGAAAGACACACACAAAAAGAATAACCCAAAAAAAGGAGAACAGAATGGGAACACAACAAATTCTTTTGATCGTACTTAGCGTAATCATCGTCGGCGCCGCTATCGCAGTGGGCATCCAGATGTTTAACAACCAGGCTTATAGTGCCAACAAATCCGCACTTGCAGCAGACGCACAGAGCTTTGCCACCCAGATAGTTCAATACTACAAAACCCCTGAAAGCCAAGGTGGTGCTGGGAGGCCTACCGATGCCATGCCTATTGCAGATATCGGTAAATATATAGGATGGGATGGGGATAATAGTGATTCTAAAGGCACTGAAGGTGGAAATTATAAATTAGCCGCATCTACAGCTACTACCGTAACTATCCTTGGATTGGGTAAAGAACTTAGGGGCGACGTTCGTCCCGCCGTTAGAACGATTGTCACTTTACCAGAAGGCACTATTGAAGCAGATTTGATTGATACTGACGAAGATTACGATTCGTTAGCCTCCACACACTTCGATTAATAAGCGATAAACCCTACACATTATTAAAAGATGTGGCTCCGGCCACATCTTTTTTCTTACCATCAACAAAGGAAATGCCTGTCCTCAGGATAAAATTGACTTGACCAATTCAGCCACGTCCAATTATTGTGAT
>JALNWR010000252.1 GCA_023230795.1 Candidatus Cloacimonadota bacterium | reverse complement strand
TCATCATAGAGGAATCTGAAATCTACCTGAGCAAAGTCTTCCGAGCTTTGGGCAAGCTCTTCTATCAAAGCAATCCTGGCTTTGGCCTTGTGTGCGGCACTGCTGTCCAGCTGCTGAATTTCTTTCAAAGTGGGGATTTCCTGGCTATCCGGCAGCTCAGGCTCCGAATCCGGGAAAAACAGGAGCAGCTCGTCCAGAGCGTCCTGGCATTGCCCCTCAAAGGCTCTCGCCCACCAATTCAGCGGGCTGTCCGGGTCTGCATCCAGGCTTGCCATCTTTCGGCTCAGCAATCCTGCACTGTGTAAAAGTTCAGCGAGACACTTTTTGGTGGCCGTTATCGATACCGGAGGCGCTTGCAAGATAGCCTGCAGCTGCTCTTGCACAGGCTTCAGGAAAGGATTGGCTGTGATTTCGGGTACGGCGTCTGCAGTATCGCCGAGTATGTCCAGCGCATCTTTCAGGCTTTCATACACCCTGATATTTACTATCTTATCGTCTATCAAATCCAGGAGTCCCTGCCTGAGTATATGCAGATGTCCGCTCAGGTTTCCACTATCCACCGTAGATACATAAAGTGGTAAAAGCGGCTGCAAGGTCTTAGTGTCGTACCAATTAAAGAAGTGTCCCCTATACCTTTGCATGCTTTCCATAGTACGAAATGTATTGGCTGTGCGCTCTATGAGCCGGCCGGCCGAGATCGTGCCAAAGTCATAAGCGGTGAGACTGGCCAGCAAAGACAGCCCGATATTGGTAGGAGAGCTGCGATGTGCTATTTTGGGAATCGGATGTTCCTGATAGTTATCCGGCGGCAGCCAGTTATCTTCTTCCCCTACAAAGGTTTCAAAGAAAGCCCAGACCTTGCGTGATATCTTGCGCAAAAATACAATCTGAGCCGGACTGAGCCTCACTACCCTTTCACCGATGGGCTTGCTAAACCACCATACCACAGCCGGAGAGACAAACCACAAAGCCAGGATGATGAAGGCTATGGCAGCTCCGGGCACCGGGAAGGCTATCATCACAGAGCCTGCAAGCACGGCCAGGAAGGGGGATATCCACATCCTCTGGAAGGTGCCCCACAAGCTGGTTTCGTCCCTATTGGTATCGGCAGAAGGGGCCCATTCCAGCATGTTTTTGTGAGAGATCAGCGTACGCCACAGGGTGCGCAGCACGGCATCCAGGCTGTAATAAGCTTCATAAGGCATGGTAATCAGATAAAAAAGAGTCTCGGTTAGCCTTTGATTTACAGATTTCAGCTCGGAGCGAAGGTGATCCCTTATCTTCATATCCGCAGGTTTTCGCAGCATTGCTACTGCAGACCTTAAGGCAGAAGGCAAAAGCAGAATGGTAAATACCGCCAGGCTCCAAAATAGCGGCTGAGACAGGGCAAGCCATCCTACCAACAGCATAATGGTCAGAGACAGCGCCACCATACTGCGCCGCAGGTTGTCAAAGATCTTCCAGCGTGATAGCATCGAGATCGGATTCTTTTGAAACCCCTTATCCGCTTTCGGAACGAAGGGCAGCACCCACTGAGCTATCTGCCAATCGCCTCTGGTCCAGCGATGTCGGCGTTTGACGTCGGCGTAATAGCTGGAAGGATATTCTTCATATAGCTCGGCATCGGTCAAAAGCCCGGACCTGCTATAGCAACCTTCCAAAAGGTCGTGGCTCAAAATGCGGTTATCCGGGAAGCAACTGCTCGCAGTCTGTTCAAATGCGTCTATGTCATAGATGCCCTTACCCACGAAAGACCCTTCGCCAAACATATCCTGATACACATCGGAGACAGCGCGGGTATAGGGGTCTATCCCCGGATCGCTGGCACACATGATGGAATAGCGGGAACGATTGCCCAAATCCATGCTGATACCCACCCTGGGCTGCAAGATGCCATAGCCGGCTATGATGCGCTTGAGATCAGGATCATACTCGGGACTATTCAGCGGATGAGCCATGGCCCCGATGAACTTTTGGGCAGAATCAAGGGGCAACTGGGTATCGGTATCCAAAGTGATGATGTATCTGATGTTTTCCAGCTCTGCGGTATCGCCCACGATCAGAGAAAAGTCATCTTTTTTCCCATCTCGTAAAAACCGGTTCAAAGCAGAGAGTTTGCCGCGTTTACGCTCAAAAGCCATCCAGACTTTGTCTATAGGATTCCACAGCCGGGGACGATGGAAGAGAAAGAAGAAATCGCCCTTACCGCCTGAATATTTTGCATTTAAGCCTTTTATTCCTGCAGAGGCGATCGCCAAAAGAGATTCATCCTGGGGCATGCTCTGAGCATCGGCATCGGCAAAATCCGTAAGTAAACAGAAGTACAAATTGTCTTGCCTGTTTGCCAAAAAGCGCACTTCCAGCCCATTGATCAGAGACTCTGCATTTTGAGGACTGGTAAGCATGGTGGGAATGGTCACCAAGGTGCGCGCCGTATCCGGAACCCCACGGGAGAAATCCATGCGGGGCAGGCGCTTGGGACTTACAAACAAGGTCACCAGCCAATTCACCAGCATTACTGCCAGATGTGAGCTGCCTAAAAGGGCAAAGATCGAAAGCAGCCATAGTCTCCAGCCCTGTAAGCCTGCCAGAGAGGCGACGCGGGCTAAAAAGTAACCGCTCATAAGGGTTATTAGCAAAATCAAGCCGAGATAAGCCCACAGAGGAACTCTTTTTACCAGCTTGCGCACAAGTTCTCTGGTTTTTAGTTGGACTTTGCCCATGTGCTCGGTCTTGAACAGCCCTTTGCCCAGCAGGTAATATCCTATATGCGCTTCGCGGTGATTCTCGCCCTTGCTGGCGGCACCTTTTTGGGCCAGACGCACAGCATATTGAGCTATTTCACTTTCGCTGGATTTGCTTTGTCGGGCAAGTTTCTCCACCACATGCCGGTAGCTGTCTCTTGTCTCAAAATCCATATTGGCATATACCCCAGCCGGATCCTTGCAGAGTATCTGTTCCACTGTGCTCACGGATTCTACAAACTGTCGCCAGTCCGTATTACCCAGGAGACGCAAACTGCTGATGGTATTGCTTATGGAGACTTGTTCCATGGCTTGTTGCTGGTTTTCTGCGCGTACCAATTGCTCTGTAGTCAGCACGGATTCTGCCAGCCGCTGTTCTATCCAATTCAAGGGTAAAGATAAAGCCGGAGCCTGGCCTTGCAATCTACGCACCAGCTCCG
>JALNWR010000251.1 GCA_023230795.1 Candidatus Cloacimonadota bacterium | reverse complement strand
GGGACGCCATTTCAGATAGCAAACCACAGGCGCACAATGTCTTGAGTCCTGTAGGGACGATATTTCAGATAGCAACTGCCACACAATGCCTTGAGTCCTGTAGTGACGATATTTCAGATAGCAAACACCTGCCACACAATGCTCCGGCCTTCGATTTGATTCTAATTCGTTTTTAACTCGAGTTCACTCGAATCTTCGAGTCAGCTCGAGTTAAAAACGAATTAGAAGCGTGAGCAAAGCTAAGGGGAGAAGCATGGGTGGATAGATCAATATAGCCGCACTCCAGATTTAGGGTTTAGGGAGGTGAGAGGGTTGAGATGGTTTTCGCAGGCAAATCAAGATTATCCGTGCGAAACAGAAATATAGCTGCGTCTTGCCCCGCCTTCAAAGGCGGGGAAAAAGTCTTGTCGCCAATATCAGCCTCGAGAATGGCGGCTGAAGCCGCCAGCTAAAGTCTTTCAAGGCAATGCGAACATACGGATATCTTTCAGGTAATGCGAACATACGGATATCTTTCAGGCAATGTGAACATACGGATATCTTTCAGGTAATGCGAACATACGGATATCTTTCAGGTAATGTGAACATACGGATATCTTTCAGGCAATGCGAACATACGGATATCTTTCAGGCAATGCGAACATACGGATATCTTTCAGGCAATGTGAACATATAGGTATCTTTCAGGCAATGCGAACATACAGGTATCTTTCTGAGCGTTTTGATCTCGCTGTGCGTCCATATCTCACAAAATCGATTGAATGTGCAGTCATCTTTCTTAAGATATTGAATAATGAGGAACGGCTCTCTCTTTTCCACCAATATTACTCACTATTTGGAATAGATCAAGTTACCAAGATTCAATAATGTAGTCGGCATTTTACATGAAAACTGTTTTTTGGAGTCCAAACGCCTTACGATATGAAACATTCACTACCAGATACTTAGGCGTTTGGACTTCAAAAAATCTTGCGCTCATTACCGCTTGCGAAACCTATATCATGTGAGTTCAGATAGCAAACGACAGCTACACAACGGGATGAGCCCCATCGGAACAAGGTTTCAGATAGCAAAGATCGACCAGGTCAAAATCATGCTCTCGTAAAAAATGGGAAGAAGCCAAATTCTTTTCTTGACATTCTAACCCACAAAAATACTCTGTTGTTATGAAGAGATGAGCCCCATAAACAGCTATACACAAAGCTGAAAATAAGGAGTCTTAAATGAAACTAAGGCATTTGATTGCTGCAGCCCTGCTGCTCTTGTTCGTTCTGCCCCTGCTGGCGGAAGATTGGATCACTATTTACAACGACGATTTGTCCCTGGTGCGTTCACGCTTTACCCTGGAGCTGAAGCAAGGACGGCAAAATTACAATTTTGATGACATTACATCCAGGATCATGCCCAACTCTGTGATAGTAAAAGGTTCCGGCATCCGGGTGGCCGAACAGAATTATGAATACGACCTGGCGGGAAAACATCAGATCATGGCCAAATATCTGGATAAAGAGGTGATGGCGGTGATGAAGGATCAATCCCGTTTGCAGGGCACGTTGAAGTTCTTTGACGGCTCCAATCTCGGGATTATCGAAAACGGCACCCAGCGGCTTTTGGTGATAGCCGATAGCGAAGTGCAATGGATTCAGCTGGCCTCGCTACCTACAAACTTTTACACCAAGCCTACCCTGGCCTGGAATCTGATCGCCGCACGCAGCGGAAAGCATTCTATTACCATGACTTATCTCAGCGGCGGCTTTTCCTGGGACGTAGCCTATAATGCCGTCTGGAATGGCACAAGGCTGGATTTGAATTCCTGGGTCACCATCAACAACCGCTCCGGTAAGGCCTTTGAAGACGTGAATCTAAAGCTGATCGCCGGAGATATCAATCAGATCAGAAATCAGTATCTGCGAGCCGGCAGAGGCTATGAAGATGGTATAATGATGGAATCCATGGCTGATAAAGCTCCCTCCTTTGAGGAAAAGGCCTTTCACGATTTTAAAATGTACACTCTGGATCAGAAGGTATCCTTTGCAAATAATCAAACCAAGCAATTGGAGCTCTATCCCCCGCAGGCAGTGATGGCACAATCCGTGTATGAATTCAGGACTTTTGGCAGGGGCGTGCAAAGCCTGATCAAATTTGTCAATACCGAAGATCAGGGCCTGGGCAAACCTCTGCCCAAAGGCGTGATCAAGGTCTATAAAGCCGATGACGACGGAAATCTGGAATTTATCGGAGAAGACCGCATCAACCACACCAGCCGCAATGAAGAAGTCAGCATCACTACCGGTACAACCTTTGACCTTGTGGCCAGCTCCTCGGTGCGCAATCAAAAGACCATCTCGCAACGCGCTTCCCAACGTGAAATCCATGTGCACGTCAAAAATAACTCTTCCGAGCGCAAGAGCATCAACGTGCTGCATCAGCTTTCCGGAAATGCCAGGGTCTCTTTCACCGAATTGCGTTATGCCTATGATGAGTTGAAAAACACAGTTACTTTTACCGTGAATCTTGATCCGGACCAAGAGCAGAGCTTCTTTTTCCGTGAGCTAAGTGAATGGTAATGAATATTTAGGAGGTATTTATGCGTGAAAAGCGATATAGCGATCTGATCGGCATCCAGCGTAAGATGTTGAAACTGATCGGAGAGGTGAGCTCCTTAAATGGAGGTCCGCTGGCCATGGAGAATGCTATCGATGACTTTTGGCATCCCAAGTGTGATGTATTTCAAACCGAAACCGAGTGGGTAGTGGTGACCGAGCTGGCGGGAGTGGAAAAGGATGAAATCTCCATCTCTCTGAGCCCTGAATATCTGCGCATCAGCGGGGAGAGAAATTTCCTGGCTCCGTGCTCTACCTTAAGCTATTACAATATGGAGATTGAGACGGGGCACTTTGAGCGCAAGATCTTTTTCCCTGAGGTCGCTCTGGATAAACAAAATCCCAAAGTGACGTATATCAATGGCATACTCCGAATTGCTTTTGCTTTGGCGCCTGTGGTGGAGAGGATCATACCCATTTCATGATTTAGCAGGAATATAGATGTTAGAAGCGCTTGGCTCGAAGATACTTACGGGAGTGGTATCGCTCTCTATGTTGCTGTTTTCTTCATTTAAGGGCAACGACCCCCGCTTTAGCGCTATAGACTATTATTACAGCAGCACTACGCTCTATCTGAGTGG
>JALNWR010000250.1 GCA_023230795.1 Candidatus Cloacimonadota bacterium | reverse complement strand
TTGGCGAAGATCTTGGCGAACATCTCGGCGATCTTTTCCGGAGTGGTGCCCATATCCTCGGCATAGCTATCCGGGATCACGATGGGCAGCACCAATTCCTTCACGTTGTAGCTAACATCCGCCGCATTGAGGTTTTGCAGAGTTGCAACGCTCTGGCGTCCGCCGGAGGCATTGTGAGCATTACTGAAGCCACGGGTTTTGTATTGGGCCATCGAAACCACGGGATAGGTGCCGATGGGCAGATCCACCTTGGGGCAGGTGCAAAGGCCCAGGATGGGAGCGTTTGCGATAACCATATCCAGGAACTTCTCTGTAGTTTTTGGGGACAAGAGACCCAGGTTTTTTCCTTCTTTTGCCATGTTTCCTCCTTAATCCAGGGCGTTGAAATCGAATTCCTGGAAGCTGGAACTTTCCCCAGCCTTATCGATTTTCACATCGTTGCCATCCACGCGCAATTGGCGGGATTTGGGAACTTTATCCACTTTGGAATTGATGGCAGCCAGGTCGCCGGCCATTTTTTCTACTTTGGTGCTGAGCTCTTTCACGAGATCCAGCACGGGGTTGCTATCTTCGGTGGTGGGAGGCTCTTCTTCGCTTTTTTGGCAGTAAGCGCCCATGGAGAGGCCTTTGAGCTCGCCCTTTTGCACCTTCTGAAAAGTTTCGCTTTTGGGATCCATCTTGATAGCCACTTCCCAGGCACCTTTTGAATTGATGGAAGATTCCACCACTGTGGCGCCGGTGGGCTGTTCGTTGTGATTTTCATCGATCTTGGCGTTTGCGCCTTTCATCAGAAAATCGTGCGCGGCCTGCCGGATGGTCTCTTTATCCGCCCAATCACCATCGCTATCCTTTACGTTTGGTTCGTAAACGGTGCCATAGACGATGCCTTCGGGCTCGCTTTTGGTGATCTTGATCTGTTTCTCGTCCGTAAACTTGGCGTCGGAGCTTTTGTAGACGATATCCAGCTTGTTGGCGGGGTTTTTGACCAGGCTGATGTAGGCCACACTGACTTTGTTCAGTTTTGCCATTTTTACTCCTTTAACTTGGGCGGCTTATTTATGGGCGCGCACAAGCTAAAGCCATGGTGCCAGAGGGCTAAAAGCTGTCAAATTTGCTGTGCATATCTGCACGATTGTTTGTAAGTGATTGGAAGAGTTATGAGTTGAGAGTTGAGAGTTGAGTGTAGAAGCGTCATCCTGACGCTTTATCGTATGAAAAAGCCCCGGAAAACCAGGGCGATATTCTGTGGATTTACAGCATCTATGAATTGGTAATTTTATCCAGCTTCTGCAATCTTCTTTTAACCGCTGCCTTTGGCTTAAGCTTAACTGCTGCGCCATATCTCTGTTTTGCTTGATCTATCATTTGGAGCTTAGCATAGATATCTCCTATGCGAAGCTGGATATCCGACTTCCAATTATCTGAAGGTATTCGATCAATGGCCTCATTGAATTGATCAATGTAATACTGATAATCATTTATACTACAAAAATCTGCTTCTTTAGATGCTAATTCATCTGACAGCACGGAATACAATTCATATCCTGAGCAATTATCATACCATGTAGGATTTGATATGTCGTTACCCTGAATACATACTCCATCAAATGAATATATCAAATGTAGGGCAGATTCATTAAAGTGCAAAGTAAGAGTATCCTCGTCAATACGTATTTCGTGATGGGTCTCATCAAATCTTGCTATCTGCTTACACTCATTTAGATCAAAGAGAAAAGTTGCATTGCTATGCTCTTCATAGTCACTTCCTGCCGTAGAGCAAGCAGCATACTTCCCAGAAGGAGAAATGGTATTACTAAGAAGATTTGCCTTAAATCGCTTTTTGAAGATGGTTTCACCCTGTAGGTTCAGTACATAGAATACTCCAGCGAGGGCTGTAGTATCTAGCCAGTCGTTAAATATTACTACCCCATTATCTCCCACTTTTGCGTCGTGGGGTCGTTCGAACTTTTTCTTATAGAGAATGCTATCATTATGCTGCAGAATCACATGGCCATTGATTCTTCGTTTGTTCTCAATGTGTGAAGTGCTGCAAGCAACAGAATAGATACCATTATGAGATCTGATAGACAATCCGAAAAACCTCAATGAATCAATCGTGAGCCAGTTGTCATATCCGCTAGTATCATCGCTGTTTGGAACTTTGATTTTACTCACAAGATCATCCATGCTGATATTAATCATGGCTTCTGTCTTTGGGGAAGCGCTTTTGGTTGGCTTTAATTTGGCAGCAATAATCACAACGCAAGCAACTACAAATAAAATAATAAGCACTACAGCCATATCTCTATCCTCAAATCATAACTCATAACTCTCAACTCTCAACTCCGATTATACCTTCTAATGCACAGATCCAATATCCCGATCATCACGATATCCGGATCCCCTTCGCTATAGATCATGGGCTCGTAATGGGAATTGAGAGGCACGAGCATGGTGACTTTGCGCTTGTAATCCTCCACCAGCTTCTTCAGCGTGATGCCATCCTCGCAGCGGAAAGCCATGATCTTGCCGCATACATCCACCTCACGCCAATCACGCGAACATACCACCAGATCTCCGGGCAAGACAAAGGGCGACATACTATCCCCCGACACCCGGAAAACCATATAAGGCGGCGCAAACGAAAGCAAACCCCGCGGCAAATCCACCACCTTCCACGGCTCCTCATAAATCTCCTCCGCAGGCTCGCCCGCCGCAATCTCGCCCACTATCGGCACCGATATCGTATCTCCCAAAAACGAAGCATCTACCTCCTGTAACTCCTGAAACATAGATCCACTACCCGTAAGAAGCCAGTTGAGATTCACGCTTAGAGCTTCGGATAACTTTTGTAGAAACTCTCCGCCAGGATATTGTTGATCGTTTTCATAGCGACTAATTGCCGCCTGGGTCGCTCCCACAAGCCGGGATAGACTTACCTGGTTGATATTTCTTTTGCTTCGTATCTCTTTTATTCTCTTACCGATAGACATCTGTCCGCCTTAAGATATACTTAAAATCATATTATGTTCTTGACAGGATATACCAATAATCATATCTTGTCCCTATAACCTAAGTCTACAAAATGAGGTGATGGAATGAATGTCAAGAACAAAGTTCAGAAGGACGAGAGTAGAAGCGGCATCCTGCCGCTTTCAAAGAGGCTGGAAGGCATTTCCAGAGAAATGAATAATGCGGCAGCACGAGCGAATGAAGT
>JALNWR010000249.1 GCA_023230795.1 Candidatus Cloacimonadota bacterium | reverse complement strand
TTCATTAGCAGCATCTTACGGGTGATGCTGTGTCCTTCGCTGAGCAAGCGATAGCTATAAATCCCGCTGGAGACGGCATTGCCCCGCTCATCTGTGCCATCCCAGCTAACTGTAGTTTGACCCGCTGGTAAGGGAGCATTTAGCAGTCTTTTTACTATTTGCCCCTTGAGGTTGTAGATGCTTAACTGGGCTGTTTGAGCTTTGGGCAGAGTAAAGCTGATATGCGTATTGGGGTTGAAAGGATTGGGATAATTCTGATCCAGGCTCAAAAGTGCAGGGGCAAAATGCTCACCTGTGCTAACCGGAAGGTCGCATTCCAGATGGATGTCGTCTATATACCATCCTTCGCCGCATACAGCGTTATCACTGCCGAAAACAAAGCGGATTCTTACCGTTCCGGAATATGCCTGCAGATCAAATACAGCCTCGGTCCAATCAAAGCTGCCGGAATAGACCGGAGTTCCCATGCTGAACGGAGAAATGGCGCTGCTGTGGATAAAGTGAGGATAAGCGCCTTCGGGCTCTATCAAGAACCAGGCACCGCCATTGATAGACATCTGCACATTGCCACCATCCCAGGCTTGATTGGGAAGGGTGGCATGGGCCTGGGCGTCCATCCAGTGCATAAATCTGAGTCTGCTGTCTGGAGCTAAATCAAACTCTGGAGAAGTCAGGGCTCCATAGGCATTGTTGGAATATTCCGTGGGGCTCTGGCCGCCAAACTTCATGGAATATGTCCCTCCCTCAGTAGAGTTGTTGTCACTGCTGTAGTGCCATTGATTGATGAAGTTCGGATTCAGAAGGGAGAAATTCCAATCTTGCTGATCGGTCTCAAAATCGAAACTGAGCATCCCGACATGAACGACAAAAGTTCCTTCCACCACAGTGCCGCTATCCGCTTCGAATATGTAGTTTATAATGATATCTGAGCCTAACTCGGTATCTGGAGAAACATACAGCGAAAAGGCATCTTCAAGCTCGATATTCTCACCGGCTTCCAGCATGGTCAGGAGCAATTCAGTGTTATTTAGGGTTACGTTTTCATCGCTGGATGATATCAGCATCGTGGGGTTGAAGGCTGCGCCTCTACCCGTGTTTTGGATATCAATATCGATGTATGCAGTATCACCGGGCATGATGTAGGGATTATCACCATGCAAGCTGTAGCTTTGTATATTCAACACCGGGGCACAAAGGTCCAGGCTGTGATAGGATTCTGTCTCATAACTATCAAAAGCTGCGATGAAAGTTAAGGTCACCTCAGTGCGGTCCGCAAAAGAGCCAACAATCTCGATCTGAAAGGCATCTTCTACAAACAGGCTATCCGTGATGCTAACTGCAGCAAAGCTATGTTCTCCCTGTAAAATCTGGATATTATCGGAATCTATGCTGAGGCTGATGCTGCCACCGCTGCTGAGATCAACCATACCCAGGTTTTTGATGGCCATAGAAAGATAGACCGTGTCTCCGGTTTGCAAAATGCCATCTATAGCAGAAGTAGTCACGTTTTCGCATACTATATAAGGCATATCACTGGCCGTAACAAAGATGCTGTGAGTGCTGGGATAGAAGTTATCCGCGTTTATGTAGATCACATAATTGCCAGGGAAAAGGCCTTCTTGCAGGTCGATAGTGATAAGGCCGGTTTCATCGGCAAAGCTTTCATAATAGGTATCTGATCCGCGCTTGATCTTGAGCTGGGCACCCGGAGCATTGGTCTGGATACTATATTGGGTAAGGTCCACCAGCCAGGCAGAAGGCAAATCCGCAGTGATGTAAGAGGGAGTATCACTCCAGACGCTGGTGGCAGGACAGCCAAAGAGATTGGTATTATAAGCAACGTGATACATATTTGGGAACGTAGTATAGGGGATATTGTCGATTTTGGAATCCACCAGCATGTAGCCAAGATCGTGAATATTCTCGCCAAAGAGGGCGTCAAGATACTGGCGATGAAAACGTTGACTGACACCATGAGTGGAGCCTCGCACATACCATCCATAGCGGGAATGGGAGACTATGCCCACTGCAGAACCGGGCAGGGCGGTGAACCTTTCTGAAATGCAATCCTCACCATAGCCGCTTGATGAGCTGCGGTTATCAAAGCTTCCGGCATAACAGCCTTGAGTGAAATATATCGAAAAGTTTTGGCTCACCCCGTCATTGGAAATATTGTCGCTGGTAACCTGATAATTTGAGATCTTCATATTGTACGATGTAGTGGAGTGTCCCAGATGATTTACCAGGTTTGCGCCAGTAGCTAAAATGGGCAGGATATCGGAGCTGTCCCAGGAAGAAATGCGATCGTAGAGTTTATCAATATCCCAATCTGTGGGCACACCTGCGGTGGTATAGCTGTGATTGCTGGAGCCGCCGATCATTTCGTCCATATAATCTCCACCATAAGTAGGTATCTCGTCCATCAACTCTCCTGCCATGCTTGCGCTTTTGATGCGGTTCTCTACAGGAGAAGTCTGATACATGATGATCTTATTGATCTGGTTGGCAATTTCGGCATCGTTATTGTAGCAGATTCTGCCGATAGCCAGTTCAGGAGCCAGATCGGCCTCTGAATCCTCTCCCCACAGATGGTTATTATTGGCATTCCAATCACCATCCAGACAGGAATAATACATATCTGCCGCGATATGATCATCTGAGTATTCTGAGTTTATATAAACGTGGAATCCGCGTTCCGGGATCACGTCAACATCACCACCCAACAGTACATAGCGCAGCGGATTCTCATTATAGATATCGATAATAAAATTGCGAATCTTTTCCTGATTGTCGCGGCCCGGATAGCTTGCTAAGATTTGATCAACAGGCTGGATCAGCACCTCAATGCTGCGGTTTTGATAAAAATTCTTCAGAGGCTGCCATTGCGCTATTTTATCACCATCAATGATCATCAGATATTCATAAACGCCATCTCTGTTAAAGCGGTAATGCGGAATATCGGCATGGTTATCCACACTTGCTTTGAGTCTTTGCATGATAAAAGCATCCTTCTTGAGCAAATTCATTGCTGCGGCTGCTCTGGGACTACTGTGGTAGTTCACCTCTATTTCGATATTGCGATAAAATACCAATTGCCTGGCCTCAGGCTTGTAGTCAAAAGGAGAAAATACGCCAAAGGTGATGGGGTGACCATTCAAAAACTCTGTTTTCAAGCCCTTTTCGATTTGTTTGGGGAACATTGCATCGGAGCCGTAAATCTCTGGAGCAGGCTCGTCCCAGCTGTCTATAGCGCCGTGTGAGAT
>JALNWR010000248.1 GCA_023230795.1 Candidatus Cloacimonadota bacterium | reverse complement strand
TCATTTGGCTGTTTACGGATGGTATTTGAGAAGCCGGGATTCGATTCTACATCATTAGTATAGATCGTTTTCACAGCCCATCTATAAACTCCATCGGGGAAGCTTGGCCAGGCGGGGTCTGTGAAAGTAGTATCGGTAATCATGGCTGGGGTCAGCGAGACCCACTGAGCGGGAGTATTCTCCTGTCCGTATTCAAAGCGCCAGACCTTGTATCCCACAGGGAGACGGGAGGGATTCTGTCTTGATCGTCTGGGAGGTCTTGACATTGGCTGTCTGAAGCTGTCTGCTATCTTCTTGGGAGCGTTCAGGCTGGCCCTTTCTTCCGCCAGCTGATTGGCAGGCAGCCTGATGGGGGTTATGAAATTACCTGGATTAGCGGCAAACTGAGAACTACGGTCTAACAGACCCGCAGGGCCGATGTAAACATCGTCTATATACCAACCGGCATAGTTTACCACCGTTGTGGATGACCATTCAAAGCTGATCTCAGCGTCTGTCAGGTTTTCATAAGCTGATAGGTCTATAGTAAGTTCTTGCCAGGGCATAAATACAGCCGCAGCACTGGTTCCCCATACTACATTTCCATTCACCAGAACTTCACCATAATCCCAGGTATTATACCCATCCATATAATGCCAGAAGTTTAACACAGGATCAGCAAAAGTACTAAGATCAAAGGTCTGCCTCAGGTAAGATCGCTCTCCTGATACTGCGCAATTTGTATAGGGACCATAAATATTAGTTCCCCACATGCCGGTTCCGGAGTATGCAGTTTGAGGGGGATTTTGTGGGTCGCTTCCACCTGCAGAGTTGTAGTTTGCAGCATTGTAGGTGTTATTCCATTGCCAGTCACCTTCCGGGTAATTTGGCAAAGAAGCACCAGTCCAATTTGAGGAAGCTACCCAGCCACCGTCGTCATTCTCGAAATCGAAGAAGTAGAAGTTCCCGGGGGTTCCGGGAGCGCCCCAAATCAGATTAACTGCAGTCTCTGCATCATTCACCGTAGCGGTGATGGCAGAAGGCGGCAGAGTGAGCTCTTCCAGAATGGTATTACCCATATCGTAATCAGTCGAACCGACTGTGATGGAGCCTGTAGCAGCCTGGTATCCAGGTCTGAATATGACGTAGTTATAGGTATTTCCGGAAAGGACGTTCTCTACCGTGAATTGACCTGCATCGTTGCCATAGGCAGTATAGTTCAGCACACCCGAGAGAGTCACTTCTACATCACTCAGCGGCACGCTCGGGGCATCGCTGCCCGTCACGGTACCGGTCACATTGACAGAAGCGGATTCGGTCATGCTGATATTGACGATAGTCTCTTCATCTTCTACAATGGTAAAGTTCACATGCTCGTCTTCATAACCGATCTTATGAGCAGTGAGGGTATGAGCTCCTTCCGCCAGGAACGGGAAGTTATATTGACCTGAGGCGGAAGTAGTAGTTTCGAAGATAGTATCATTTACACTGATTTCCACATCTGCCAGGGGACTGCCAGCGGCAGTAACAGTGCCGGAAAGCGATCCCATGCCTTCGATCATCATGTAGAAACGGATGTTGGAGCGATTCGTAGAGGTTGTACCGGTAGTTCCGGTAAGGCCATTATTGGAGTCACTCTGATAGCGCAGTGAACTGGCATAATCGGTAGCACTCATATAAACTAAAGCATTGTGAGCCCAGGCGTCTGGTATCACATCGGTAACTATTTCCACGATCAGATTTGAAGCGCCATCCCACATGAAAGGAGTGTCAAGGTTATGAACGTTCCAATCAAGGGTGGGCATAAATGTATTTCTCTGCCACACTGTGGTATAATCACCAAGTTCAAAAGTGGTAGTGAGAGCTGCTTGATCTGTATGTTTCAGACGAATTCTATAGTTCGTCATGGGTCCACAAGTATCCAGATCCTGCACGTTGAAAGCAAGAGCAGAAATCATCCCCGGAGCAGCGCCGGCAGCGAAGAAATCGTCTGCTTTGTAAAGCAATTGTTGACGGAAGGCTTTGTAGAAAGTGCCGTAAGGTGCCGGACCACCTGTGGTGGTATTTGCGGATGTGCCGCTGCCAATTCCGGCAACCAGCAGGCCCTCCTCCATCACGGAAATTGTGAGTAGATCAGTTTCATCGTTAGCGGGATTTACGTCACCGGCCAGGATCACTTTACCCTTGATTGTATGAGCACCTTCTGTAGTAAAAGTATGACTAAGAGTGATACCTGCTGTCTCGCCAGGAGCAACCTCTGTTCCAGCTCCTGAGGCCAGGACGGTGTCTTCATCGTCCAGAATCTGAACTTGATAGACAGATTGGGGGGCAGTGCCATTGTTATATACATTCACGATGTAGTTTGTAGCAGTGTTTACATTGGGACTTGTGTTGCCTGTTATAGAAGCTGCGGCCAAGTCGTTCGGAGCGATCTCTTCAAAAATAATATCATCTATGTAAGTAGTGTCGTAAGTGCTGAACAGACCGTGCCGGATAGCGATGTATCGACCGGTACCGGTATGAGCGGTTAGGTTGACAGTGTATTCTGCCCAACCGGTCGGCACTGTGACCCCTTCACATAATTCAAAGGTGGTGGGATCGGCAGGGTCCACGATCGTGCCAATCTGAATCAGATGGTCGGTGTCTCCTTTCATCATGAGTTTCACCCGGATACTGTTGATATCAATCGTATTGTCGATAATCGGTGAAATCAGGATCAATTCTGCCGAAGTATCATTGGAGTTTGCCATCTGTACGCAGTTTGGTGCGCTGTGAGGGCTGCTGGTACTGGTTCTCAGATAGGAAGAGCTGGCAGTGCTATTGTGTATGTAAGACCAGCCCAGAGGGAAATTTGGCACTGTGGCTGTATCCCAGTTTTCCAAGAATGGTAAACTGTAGATAGTGGCGTCATAGCCGTTACCAGTAATTTCTATAGTGTGCACTTCACGGGTAATGTTGTCGGTTATGGATATCTGTGCAGTATGCACACCTGCAGCCGTGGGGCTAAAGTCCAGACCAAAGACCAGGGTGCTGCCTGTAGTCAGACTCGCCGGCAAATCCGGGACATCCGTCAAAGTAAAGGCGTCATCTCCAGTGATGGAAATGCTGTTGATTCCCAAAGTTCCTCCACCGGCATTGGCAATGAAGAAATTCTGATGGGCACTGGAAGAAACCAGTACCGTGCCAAAATCTTGCTCGGGAGGTGAAACCACAAACATGGGTTCATCGCTGAGCGGAACCATGATGAAAGTGGTTTTGGGGAAAGTGCCGGACAGAGTCCCTGCCGCCGAGGGTGCCAT
>JALNWR010000247.1 GCA_023230795.1 Candidatus Cloacimonadota bacterium | reverse complement strand
TACTACTCAGTTCCCAATTTATGGCGGAGTGGAAAACTGGCTCGGTTATTTCAAAGAAGAGCCTGCCTGGCCGCACGAAGCCTTTGCTGCCATTTGGGATGACATCACTACGATTAAGGCCAAAAATTGGAGTTTACTGAGACCGAATCCAGTAGGTGATTACTATGGTATGCACGGCAAGGTAGCCCCTCTGAGGTATGGAGATATGGTCATAGTAACTACCAGGAACAACCACACTTTCCGATGGGGTAGTGGTTCACCTGATGTGCCAAATGATCAGGAAGTCTCCAAAAACTTTATCTACGATGAAAAACCGGACTACATACCTGTTTACCTAAACATACCGGATGATATGATGATGGACCTCAAGGAAATCGGCTTGTATGTGGATGGTGTATGCAAAGGCTCAGTGGTGGTGAAGGATTCTCTTGAGCAGATCTCGGCATACGTGGATAGCCCTGATGAAATCAGCGAGGGGGATGTGGAATTTGTCTTCTGCTATGAGGAAGCTAAACGGCCAGAAAATGAGCTGCGCGCCATGAACCTGAACCCCGGCAGGCTCCAGCCCCAATATGGAGTTGCAGGAACCTCATACCCCTATTTCGAGATCAAACTCACTCAGGATGATATGGAAGACATTGTGCCTCCTGAATTCTCACTAAAGCAAAATTACCCCAATCCCTTCAACCCCAGCACTACGATCAGATACTCGTTGCCTGAGACAGCCAGGGTTCACCTGGATATTTACAACCTCAAAGGACAATTGGTAAAGACGCTCATCAATAGCGAAATGGAATCCGGGCCGCACAGCGTGGTCTGGAATGGAAAAGATAGCAATAACCAGGCTGTAGCCAGCGGAGTATATTTCTACCGCATCAGCAGCCCGAATAATACCCAAACCAAGAGAATGCTCTTGATGAAATAAGCCATTGCGGGTGGGGAGGGTTTAGCAGCCCTCCCCACCGATATTTGGTGAGTAATTATGCATAGAAAGTTATATCTGATGATTCTGACAGCGATCCTGCCCTGCCTTGTATTTGCTGTGACACTGACCGTGAAGCAAGACGATAGCGGAGATTACACGAGCATTCAGGCTGCCCTTGGTGCTGCCAATCCTGGGGACACCGTATTGGTACATCCCGGCAGATACTATGAAAATCTGACCATAAACAGGAACAACATTAGCTTGATGAGCCTGGAGGGAACTACCGGAGATCCGGCTTATATTGAATCTACGATAATAGATGGCGGCCATGCAGGAAGGTGTATTCTCTTACAAAGAGACAATCATCAAGTACATATAAGAGGATTCACGATAACTAATGGATTTACAACCGGGGGAGCAGGAGGAATTGGACTGGCTGTAAATACAGCATCAATACTAACAAATCTAAATATTCATAATAACAGTGCAAATACTGGTGGCGGACTTAACATCGGAGCCGCAACCGTATCACTTTCAGGAGTGCATATAGATAGCAACTATGCCTTAAGCATGGGAGGAGGCTTGTATGCAGCATCTGGAGAGGGCTATACAAACAACATCACCTTCGATCCCACCAATCGTTGTTCTATCTACAATAACCGTTCCGGCGCGGGACAGGATATCTACATTCAAAACGCCACGAATGATCTATACATGCCACTGGATACTTTTTCCATCGCAGAGCCGAGCAATTATTACGCCACATACCTCAGTGTACTTCCTGTCGCCAACAACTTCCAGATCAATTTTGATATTTTGCATGCTCATCATCAGGAGATTGATAGTGATGTATACATTTCTACATCAGGCAATGATAACAACGATGGACTCAGTCCCGCTAATGCGCTGAAAACCATCCATGAAGCTATCTATCGGGTGGCTGCCGACAGTTTAAACCAAAAGACAGTACACATTCTGCCGGGGGAGTATTCCCGCACGGATAACGATCAAGTCTTCCCCATTGCTATGAAAAGCTGGGTTATTGTGCAGGGTAGTGGGATGGACACGACAACCGTGATTGGAGAACCCCATCCGGAGATGGGGGATAATTCATGGGTGCTTGTTTTTTCGGCTATCCGCGAAGAGGCGATATGGCTATCAGATTTATCAATTACTTCACGTAATGTTCCCCTTTATAGCAACGCAATTGATGGCACAAAGCTAAGATTAACCATGAATTTTAAAAATCTTCGTATTTATAACATGGGTGCTCATGATAATTACACAAATACTTATCGTATAGTATATTTATCAGCCAATAGTAAAAGGGAGAGTATATGGAATAATGTGACTATAGAGAACATTGCCCCAGATGATGTCCATCTGATTCAGATGCTGCCTGGAATACTGGATAATGGGGAGATAACTGGAATGAAGGGCAAATTTTCCAATTGCACTTTCCGCAATGCGAGCTCTACTTACACATCAACATCAGTAATGGGAATGCCCCTCATATCTATTACCGGAGATAAAAGACTTGAGTTCGAGAATTGTGTTTTTGAGAATCTGTCCGTAGAGGATGAGGATGCAAACGTGATCCAGATCGGTGGTATTCAATTCCCTCAACAACAGAATCATTTTAGCTTTAATAATTGCCTCTTCAACAAGATCTCCTCTCATGATAATATGATCCTTGTTGTCTCCTCAAACAATCCCAGGCTGGACTTCACTAATTGCACTTTTGCAGATAATCAGGGTGATGCTTACACGCTAATGGTGAATGGAGAGGTAAATATCGTCAATTGCATCTTTGATAACGATACACCATATCAGATCAAGGTAAATCCCATGGATGGTAACCCCTCCGAGCACACCAATATAAGCATCGACCATTCCCTGGTCAAAGACGGTGTAGCGGGCATTCTGCCCTTCCCGGTGCCGGGCAATACCATCAACTTCTTGCCTACCAGCATTAGCGGCGACCCCCTCTTTGCTGGAGGCAATGATATCCACAATCCTTTCTACTACAGCCTTTCGGCATTATCCCCCTGCATCGATTCAGGAACTCGTGATACCACAGGGTTGAACCTGCCTCCCTATGATCTGGCCGTTAATTGTCGCATCTGGAATGATCGCATAGACATGGGCTGCTACGAATATGGCTCTGAGCCTTGGGTAAGCAATGATGATCCGGTGGCGCCTGAACTAAAGCAGCTTGCGCTATTTCAAAACTATCCCAATCCCTTCAATCCAACGACATCAATTAGGTATTCAATTGAGGAGACCGGACCGGTATCTTTGGATATCTACAATATAAAGGGGCAGTTGGTCAAGACTCTGTATCATGGAAATGCAGAAATTGGCAGCCATACAGCCATC
>JALNWR010000246.1 GCA_023230795.1 Candidatus Cloacimonadota bacterium | reverse complement strand
GCTATGACTTTGCAAACGAAGAATGGGACAGAGCTACAGGAACCGTGGGAATATAATATTTGGTCTCATACTTGGGATGAAAACGCAATAATTACAAGAACAAACGGTTATATTCTCAACATGAACAGCACCTTAGAGGATTATGAATATAGCACCTTTGGTCTCAGTACTTCATATAATACTCCACTCACTTTGTATCAAAATAACGAAAACTGGGTGCCCTATTTCATTGAGTACTCCCAGACTCCTACCGCTGCTTTTGGTAACGATATATCTCATGTAACGGCTATCTACGCTCAGGACTGGTATATCTACAAGTTCAAGGGACAATGGTACGGTTATGTGCAACCTGGTGCAACGGGAACCTTAGATTATGGGAAAATGTATAAAGTTTACGTTGACCAAACTATATCGGACTTCACTTGGTCAGCTTGGGGGATGTCTCAGAGCTTTGTAAAAGGAGCTACAGAATATTTCGAATTTGAAGAGCAACCTGAATACCAGGCGATAGTGATTGAATCTATAGCAGACAACCCCGTCTTTGATGAAATTGGTGTATTTAAAGATAGTGAGTGTGTCGGGGCCTTGAAGTTCGAAGGATATCCGCTCAATCTGCAAGTATATGATGATTCATCACCGGATGACTATAGCTATGTCCTTTATTCCAAATCAAAGGACAATAATCTAACCGAAAGAAAATATACGTCCTCTGCTATAGACATCAATAACAAAGTAATCGACAATGGTAAACATTTGTTTTCCGTTGTCAGTCTCACTGACGGAAAGGAAGGCGATACTTCTGTTCATCCGGCCTTGTCCGCCATGATATACCCCAATCCGATGTATGGAAACGCAAATATTGAGATAAAAGCTACTGGTAAGAGTGCAGTAGATATCAGTATCTATAATCTGAAGGGCCAGTTTGTCAGAAAAATCAACTCAACTGAAGTATCCAAAGGCAGCACCTCCTTTGTTTGGGATGGTAAAACCGATAATGGAAGGCAGGTAGCCCAAGGGATTTACTTCTGTAAAATCAAATCACCCAACACTCTTTTAACCAAGAAACTGATTGTAATAAGGTAAGCACTGCTACTAATTAAGGATATCAGGCGGGGAATATTCCCCGCCTGATAATGATGATTCATGATTATGGATATTAAGCTTAACGATCTAAACTTAAACGCTACTTTGTACTGTGGCGATTAGAGGAATATTATGAAAAAATTATCAATTCTGCTGCTGATAGGTTTGTTACTATGGGTTTGTGGCTTACAGGCAGAGATGATCATAGTTGCTGCTGATGGCTCGGGAAATGCTACCACCATTCAAGCCGGGATCAATATGGCTGCGGTCAGTGATACGGTACTTATCTCTCGGGGAATTTGGACTGAAGCAGTGGTCATAGATAACAAACCTATTACCCTGGGAAGCTACTATATCGTAGATGGAGATACTACCCATATCAGCCAAACGATCATAGATGGAGAAGATACCCGAACAGGTATTATTATCGAAAACTGCAGTGGGGATTTTGAAACTTTGAAAGTGATAGGACTTACAATAAGAAACTGCAGGAGTAATTATTATCCACTAACTGATATTTATTCAAATGGTGGTGGAATCGGGATAATGCGCAGTATAGCAGAAATATCAAACTGCGTGATTCATCACTGTAGGGCATATTTCGGGGGGGGGCATCAACGTAATCTGTTCACGTGTAATTTTATTTGGTAACACCATATACAAAAATGTGGCACTTTCTTCCGGCGGAGGAGTGAGTGCTTATAATCGAGAAACTGGAATTGTATTTGATGAAAATGAGTTAAATAGCATTTACTTGAATCATGCGGCTACTGGCTGCGATATTGCCTATTCTGTCAGCTGTGATCCAACTCTCATATATCTTAACAAAGGTTCTGTGGTTTCTAACGATTTCTATTTCTACTACTGTCCAGCCCAACCACCAATATATATCAACTACGGCATGATTGAACAGGTCAATCATGATCTATGGGTAAGCCCGGCAGGAAGTAACGATAATGACGGATCATCGCATCAAACACCTCTAAGGAACATTTCTTACGCTTTATCGAAGATTCAACCCCAAGCTGGTTTTCCTCTTACTGTGCATGTTTTGCCAGGAATATATTCATGGAACCAGACTGGCGAAACTCTACCGCTCCAGCTAAAGAGCTATGTAAATCTGATTGGGATGAAGATGGAAAGTGTAATCCTTGATGCAGAGCAATACGGAGGCTTTATCATCGGCAATAGAGCTCAAGACTATTTGTCGGTTAAGAATTTTACACTGATTAATGGATGTGCAATATACGGCAATTTGTTTGATCTTATAGATATTGTTAATGCTGAAACTAACCTGATCACTGTGGAGAACATCCATATGAGAAACTCTTGGGTGATGTCTAATGCCTTCAGAATAATGTCTTGTCACAATTTAACTGTGGACAACCTGATCATTGAGGATTCACAGGTAGGCAATGGGTTCAATATATATGTTTATGAGACGGGTAATTTCTCAAACTTCCGGGTGCAGAGGCTAAGCTCCACAAATTATGACATGTACAATTCTTCATGCTCTGGTGGTGGAATATCCAAGCCATTGAGGGCGGCATCATTACAGACTACTATCAATATATCCAATTTTCTTATAACGGATGTGGAAGATACCTCCCAATTCTGGCAGAATATACCCAGTGGCTTGTCCATAGGAGTTCAAGGGGGGAATTGCGATCTTAAGATAAGCAACTGTACGATCGCCAACAATAGCTCTGTAACGCAAAGCGGAGGCTTGAACTTCTCCCTGGAAAACTGCAATGTAGAGGTGTACAATACGATAGTAACGGGCAATACACCTTATGAAGTGGCGATATCGGCTTTTGACGAGTCAAGCTTTGCAGATGTTTCATTTACTAATTGTCTGATTACCGGAGGCAGTGACAGTTTCTTCCACCTGTCCGGTGAGATCTCACACACCTGGGCAGAAGGCAATCAGTATGGGCTGCCAGGTTTTGAGGGAGGCGATATCCTTGATCCGCTCTACTACAGCCTCTCTGCCGGTTCTCCCTGCATCGATGCCGGAACCCTTGATATAAGCGCTTTGAACTTACCACCTTACGATCTGGCTGGTAATCAACGTGTGTGGAACAATCGCATCGACATGGGCTGCTTTGAGTTTGGCAGTGAGCCTTGGGTAACAAATGACGATCCTGTAACGCCTGATCTAAATCAGCTTACGCTATTTCAAAACTACCCCAATCCCTTTAATCCAAGAACCGATATCTCCTATGTATTACCAGAG
>JALNWR010000245.1 GCA_023230795.1 Candidatus Cloacimonadota bacterium | reverse complement strand
GTATCTTAGCTATCATCTATGCCTATGTATTTCAGTTTATACTTTTGGCTGTTAAGATTCATGATTCCAGCATTAATGTCCTTCCAATCCGAGTCCCATCGGGGCAGCATTTTAGATAGCAACCTACAGCTACACAATGTTATATAGTCCTGTAGGGACGGCATTTCAGATAGCAAACACCGACCAGTCCATAATCAGACTCTCGTAAAATGGGGAAATGCCTGAGCTTTTATCATTGACAGCCAAAGCCCTTACTATATTAATGAAAATTACTATGGATTTATAGAAGGGGAAGGAAAACCTGTAAATGAAACTATAAGCGAAACTATATATGAAACTTCAAATGAGACTGTAAATAGAACTGTAAAACTATCTATGCAGACTGCATTGAGGCCGCTGATTTACGGATGCTCAGAGCCAGAATGCATCCCCACCAGCCATAAACCCTAGCCCTCAACGTCAATATCAGCCTGTATCCTCAGCAGATGCCCATTCTCTTTCAGCCAGGCATATTGCTGCCGGTAATCTGGTAGAATCTGCTTTACACTATGCCAAAAATCCGCCGAGTGATTGTGATGCTGCAAATGGCAATATTCGTGGATGATTACGTAATCCATCACTTCCACAGCCGCCATAATCAGGGCATTATTCAGTGAGATATTGCCAGCACTTGAGCATGAGCCCCAGCGAGATCTGCACCAGCGTGTAGAAATTTTGGTCCATGGAAAGCCATGCTGTTTAGCCAATATCCGTGCCCGAAAAACCAAGCGCTTCGCCTGAGCCGTGTAAAAATCCCGCAGGACTTCCGGCACCAAATCCCGATACTCTTGATTGATATACAGGCAATCTTCCAGCCTCCAAGTGTAGCTTGCCCCCGGCACATACTTGATGGTAAGGGCTTTTCCCATAAACAGGATAGTGCTGCCCTGGGCATAAGAGCGCGGGCTATGCACCTTCGCATAATGCGCCATCATCCGCTTGATTTTCTCTTCGTATCTGGAAAGGCAGTTCAGTACATCCGCCTTGCTGGCCTGAAGTGGGGCGCGCACCTCCAGCTGGTTCTCGCCCACCACCTTATACGATATACTTTTACGCCGGGCATGAATCAAGATGATCTGAGCAGAATCAAGCATCTTCTTCCTGCAATAGCGGCAGTAAATCTTTGACTATTTCATCGCGCACTATCCGAAAGCCGCGCATATCCTCATCAAAACTTCTGGCTTTGTAATTCACAGGGTCGGCAAAGCTCATGTGAATCTGCTTTGCAGGCGCCGGCCATACTGGGCATCTGGCGCTGGCGCTGTCACATACGGTGATCACCAGGTCTATGTCCTGCCGGTGCCAATACTCGGAGATGGACTGGCTGCATAGCCCTTCGGTGGCTACCCCAATTTCTTGTAAAGCATTGATGGCGTAGGGATGCACCCGCGAAGGATGCGTGCCGGCGGAAAAAGCCTGCCATTCATCGCCCAAATAGTGGTTTATCAAAGCCTCTGCCATGATGCTACGACAGGAATTCCCCGTGCAAATTACCAGTACTTTCTTCATCTTCTTCCTCTGAGTTTTATCTATATATTGCTGAGGCCATGGCAGCAAAGCTGGAACATAAGTCAAGCTTTTCATGAACTCTGTGCTGTAAAAGAGCTTTCCAGGCGCTGTAATTTCTTGTTGCCATATCAGATTAACTGACTATACTGTTCATTAGTTAGTCTTGAATAAATAATCTACAAAATCATGGCTCGCTGTAGCAGACAAGCGAGCTGTTGTTTAGCAAAAAAGCGTCTGCACCATAAAGGAAGGAAAAAGATGTTATTAACAATTGGTATTATCATGATCGTCCTATGGTTATTGGGCCTCATTACTACTTATACCATAGGTGGATTCATTCACATCTTGTTAGTAGTTGCCGTGATTATGATTTTGATCCGGATCATCCGAGGCAAAAAAGTGCTCTAAATCACAAAGGTGTGACTATTAATAAGGAATTCAAGCATGAAAAAACTGATCATAGTTATCTTCATCATCTGGGCTGCTTTTCAATTAGAGGCCAGAATGATGGTCCAACTTGGCGTAGGCGTTGATGTGAATGGAAAGCAATCGTTTTCCAATGCAGCCCTGAGTCAGGACAGCGATGTCGAGACCGGTGCATCGCTATATGGCGAACTATTATCTTCGCAAAAGCTTGGCACCGGAACCCTGCTCGCCGGCTTAGGCTTGGAATATCAAATCCCCAGAGAGTTAAAAGACCTAAGTTTCGATTCTCATAAGCGCAAATTCTCCTATTTGCCCATTTATTTAACGGGCAAGTATGTCTTGTTGCCGCTTTCTATTTCACCCGAAGCAATTCTGCAAGCAGGATATAATTTCCCCGTTTATACGGACAATTACGCATCCTCAGCCACAGATAATCTGAAAGTCAGCGGTGGTTTTTATTGGGGAATGGGACTTGGGGTGGATATCAGACCATTGGTCATACAAGTAATGTATAAAAGTAGTAAAAGTACCTTTAAATGGGATGATGATGTGGACGCCGAAAATCTGAAAACAACCAGCACAAACTCCCAGATTAGCTTACAACTGGGGCTGAGATTATAATCAAAAAACCAAAACCAGAATCACTGACCTAAGGAGGTTAATATGAATAAACTAAGTATCAAAGGTGATTGGAAAACGATCGCAGGCAAATTGAAACAGAAGTACGCCAATCTCACAGATGATGATCTGCTCTTTGCCGAAGGTAAAGATGAAGAACTCTTAGGCAGACTGCAAAAGAAAATTGGAAAAACGAAAGAAGAAATTCGCGACGAGATCTCGAAGCTCTGATCAAGAGCCATATTGCTCTCTTTTGCACTTGCTCAAGCGAGCTACAAGCATGGATGCCTCCTCATTTCTGGGGAGGCATTCGATATTTATTGGGAATTTTAGCTTAGCTGCTGTACTGGCTCTGTAGTGGGCGGACCCTGGGAAAGCGAACTTTATTGAAAGCCTGTTTTCCCCATCGGAATGAAAGTCAGATTCTTTCATGTTAACACCGATTCCACTTTATAGTTCAATCCGGTTTCGACTTGTCTTTAACTCGAGATGACTCGAAATCTCGAGTCATCTCGAGTTGAAACTGAGTCGAAACCAAGTTCAGGGCAAAGGGCTTGAAAATTGAGCACGTCCCGTGCTCAGCAGGCGAGACGCCTGCTATCCAGAGGACAGGCGAGTTTACTGGATTGGATGCGTCTCGCATCCAGCAAGGCCAGAGGCCTTGAAAATTGAGCACGTCCCGTGCTCAGCAGGCGAGACGCCTGCTATCCAGCTCTACCCGTCACGGGGATGTTTTATGTCTTC
>JALNWR010000244.1 GCA_023230795.1 Candidatus Cloacimonadota bacterium | reverse complement strand
TCGTCCCTACAGGACTCAAGGCATTGTGCAGATCTAGGTTTGCTATCTGAAATGGCGTCCCTACAGGACTCAGACCTTTGTGGTTGTGTGTTTTCTATCTGAAATATCGTCCCTGCAGGACTCTTAGTTATTGTGTAGCTATAGCTTGCTATCTGAAATGGCGTCCCTACAGGACTCAAACCTTAGCATTTCTTCAGAGTTCCTGTCTTGAGGCTTGCAGTAGCTCCTCCGTATAAGCTGCGCTCAAAATGACGTGTAAATAAGAGTATTTTTTACTGCTATTTACACGACATCTCCACGACATCTAAAGAGGGGGGATGGCCTGACAAAGCAGATATCATTTGACAAAAAGCCGCTGCACTGAGCTCATGCAATACTGCTTTAAGCAAGAAAAAAGAGGTGGATGATGGATTCAAACTCCCTTACTTCCCATAGACCAGAAAGCTTGCTGGAAATCTGCACCGATAGCGCAGATACAGCCCTGGCAGCAGAATCTGCAGGCGCAGACCGGATCGAGCTCTGCTGCGCGATCGAATCTGGAGGTCTGAGCCCTTCCTACGGATGTATCAAACGCTGTGTGGAGCTGCTAAAGATTCCGGTAAACGTATTGATCCGTCCCCGCGGGGGAGATTTTTGCTATTCTGAGAACGACTTTCTGCAGATGATGGAAGACATTGCCATCAGCAAAGCTGCAGGTGCCCAGGGCATTGTATCCGGTGTGCTGAATCCAGACGGCAGCGTAGATACACGCAGGACAAAGCTTTTGATAAAGCACACCCAGCCTCTCAGCTTCACTTTTCACCGGGCCTTTGACCTGAGCAAAGACCCCTATCGTGCTTTGGAGGATATCATCCGCTGTGGAGCCTCCCGGCTTTTGAGCTCCGGACAGCAAGTAAGTGCAGAAGAAGGGCTTGCGCTGCTGTGCGAACTTGCCGCTCTGGCCCGAAACCGGATCATAATCATGCCCGGAGCAGGGATAGATGCACAGAGCATAGCTAAGCTTCTGGCCCAAAACGTCTTTACGGAATATCACATGACGGCCAGGACATTTTCTAAGGCCGATAGCAGCCACAGGATCCAAAGTGGATTGTCCGGACGTGATCCCATTGCCCAGGAAGGCTTTTGGCGCACGGATATACAGAAAATCAACAGCGTAAAACAAAGGATGAACTCATGAACATAGCAGTGGGAGGATTCTTTCACGAATCCAATACCTTCAACCCTATTGTGACTACAGAGCAAGACTTCGTAATCTTCGAAGGAGATGCCATTTACAGCCAGGGCGAAAGCTATCTTCTGGCCAAAGGCATCGTGGACTATTTTAGAGACAGCAAAGAATACCGCATTGTGCCGCTCAATTTTGCCCGCGCCGTTCCCAATGGCGAGATAGAGCTGGATTTTTATCTCAGGCTCAAAGCCCGCTTTTTTGAGCTTTTAGCCGCAGAAAGCAGCATCGATGCCTTTGTCCTGGCTCTGCATGGCTCGATGCGGGTCAAAACTCTGGGTTCGGCAGAATCCGATCTACTAAAAAGCATTCGGGAAAAATATCCCGCCACACCCATATTCTGTGGGCTGGATATGCATGCTACCATCACCAAAACCATGCTGGAAACCGCTCAAGGCCTTACGGGATTCAAAACCGCCCCTCATCTCGATGCCTGGGACACCGGTATGCAGGCTGCCTACATGGCAGATAAGATGCTGAGGGGAAAGGCAGAACTCCACATGGCCGCAGAGCATATTCCGTGCTTGATTGCAGGCGAAAAAGCAGAGACGGATCACTCCCCAATGCGGGAATTGATGATGCTTACCATGGCCTTGGAAGCAGAAGACGATCTGTGTGCAGCTTCGATATTTTTGGGTTTCCCCTGGGCAGACGCTGCGGAAAACGGGGTAAACTGCGTGGTGGTGTGTAACAGCAATCCAGACAAGGCGCAAGCCTATGCCCGCACATTGGCAGATGCCTTTAGAGCAAGCCTGCCCGAGTTCAGCTTTTCTGCACCTGCGCTACAGCCTCATGAGGCCATCCTGCTGGCTTTGCAAGATACTTGCCGGCCGGTATTTATCTCGGATTCGGGAGATAATCCCACCGCTGGGTCCACCGGGGATAATACCAGCATGATCCGGCTCTTGAATACCCTGCCGGAGCTATCTCATAGCTCCAAACGCATCCTGATGGCTGGCATCTTCGATCCTCAGGCTTGCGAACTCTGCAAAAGCCGGATGGGGGAAGATATCACCCTGCAGCTGGGAGGGGTTTTTGACCGTCAGTATTGCAAACCGGAAAGCTTGGGCGGACGCCCCCTGCGTTTGGTAGAAGGCTTTGGCCCCTTTGGCTCGGACCTCATCCTGTTTAGCAGCAAGCACTTTGATCTGATCATCACTTCCAAGCACATCGGCTTCACCGGCGTGGAGATCTTCAAGGCTTTGGAGCTGGATTATATGAATCTGGATATCATCGTGGTAAAGCTGGGCTATCTTACCGAGGATTTTAAAGCGATCTCAGCAAAACACTACCTTGCCCTCAGTCCTGGCTGCAGCGATGAAGTATTGGACAGGCTGCACTATAAGCATCAGGAAGGTCTGCTGCGGGTGTGAGGAAACCGTGGCCGGAGGATGCTATTCCTCCGCATAAAAAAGACAGATCGGAGCTATGGCAAGCTCCGGTACACCGCATAAAAACTCTAAAATAATGCCAGCGATATTCCCATAATCAACATCCCGACTATCAAACCGATGATGGCTATATGATGCTCGCCATATTCCTCTGCTGTGGGCAAAAGTTCGTCCAACGAGATATAGACCATGATGCCGGCCACTGCAGCAAAAACCATGCCAAAGGCGGCATCGTTCAGAATGGAGCGTAGCAGCACAAATCCTATGATAGCTCCCACAGGTTCGGCAAGCCCGGATAGAAAGGAGTATATAAAGGCCTTTTTGCGACTCTTGGTGGCATAATATATCGGTACGGATACCGCTACTCCTTCCGGGATATTGTGGATGGCAATGGCGATGGCGATGCTGATGCCCAAAGCAGGCTCTTTCATTGCAGCCATGAAGGTGGCCAGACCCTCGGGAAAATTATGGATAGCAATAGCTACAGCGGAAAATACTCCCATACGCATGAGTTTCTTGTCATCAGGAAGAGCGTCTTTATTCTCCTCAAGATTCACGAATTTCATCTCGTGAGGGTTTTCATAGGAAGGCACCAGAAAGTCGATCAGGGCAATCAAAGCTATGCCGGCAAAGAAGGCTAAAAGGGTGTACCATTGCCCGGCTTTAGCTCCATAATATAAAGTCAGCGATGCCTGCGCCTTGGGAAAAATCTCTACAAAGCTCACGTAGATCATCACGCC
>JALNWR010000243.1 GCA_023230795.1 Candidatus Cloacimonadota bacterium | reverse complement strand
CTTTGTAGTTCTGCTTTGTGCCCCGGCCATTGGCATACATGACTCCCAGATGGTATTGGGCCTTCTCAGAACCCTGCTCTGCAGCGAGTTTATACCACTTCATAGCCTTTTTGTAATCCTGCTCCACGCCCCGGCCACTGCTGTACATCAGTCCCAGATTGTATTGAGCCATCTCACATTCCTGATCTGCAGCCAGTTTGTACCATTTCACTGCCTCTACTTCGTCTTGGTTTACGCCTTCACCGCTTGCATATTTGATTCCCAGATTGCATTGAGCCAGGGCATGCCCCTGCTCTGCTGCCAGCGTGTACCACCTTGCGGCTTCTTCGGGGCTCTGAACTACGCTCCAGCCATTGTCATACATCATTCCCAGATTGTATTGAGCCTGGTCATATCCTTGATTTGCGGCCAGTTTGTAATACTTCATAGCCTCTTTGTAGCTTTGCTCTACGCCCCGGCCACTGGCATACATAACCCCGAGGTTGTATTGCGCATAGGCAAGACCCTGCCTGGCAGAAAGTTTGAACCACTTTGCCGCCTCTGCATCGTCCTGCTTTACGCCGTCGCCTTGGGAATACATTTCACCAAGTTTGTATTGAGCATTGGCGTTACCGGCTTTTGCTCTGCGTAATATCACTGCATCTACCTCAGCAAAGAGCAGCCCGACGGCCATCAGTGCGAGGATAAGTATCGAAATACGTTTCATATTTCCCCCAGGGAATATTTAATATGAAAGCATCTTTTACCGCTGTCTTGATCTCGTCAAGGACTATATCTTTATTCTTCCCCTATTCGTTGACGTGGAGATCTCGTAGAAATAGCAGTAATAAGTTCTATTATTTAGACCTTATACACAGGGCAGCCTATAAAGTGGCATGCCGATGCTGCTATCTGAAATAGAGTAACAATGGGACTCACACGGTGGTTTGGCAGATCTTATGCTATCTAACTTATATGAAATGGATTTCTTGGGGTCGATAATGAGAGCAAGATTTTTGAAGTCCAAGCGCCTAAGTGATTGATAGTAAATGTGTAATACCGTAAGGCGCTTGAACTCCAAAAATCAGTTTTCATGTAAAATGTCGTGCCTCCGGGACTCTGAGGGAGGATTCCTCGTTTAGTTTTTGCTTGACAGCTGCTTCCCGTTTGACAAGGATGGCAAGCATGAATGCTATAATAACAAAAGATCGTCAAAATCCGCAGTTTTTTGATAGAGCATCGGGGCTTTCCATATATGCAGAGCTGAGCGAACACGGGCTCAGAGCCCAAAGTTTTGGCATTTGTGGGAGAGCTTTATGCTGCACTCAAGTTGGATAGAACTGGACAGTTCGGCTGTAAACAAAAACATCCGTTATTTGAAAAAGCGGATAGGCCCTGATGTCACTTACGTTTCTGTGATCAAGGGCAATGCCTATGGTCATGGCATAGAGCAATATCTACCCCTGGCAGAAGCTGCGGGAGTTCACAATTTTGCCGTTTATGATGCCTATGAAGCTTATCGTGCTTTACAGGTAAAGGCAGAGGACACGCAGCTGATTATCATGGGCATGCTTGATGCGGATCAGATGGACTGGGTGATCGAGCATGATATTGCCTTTTTCGTATTTAACAAAGAGCGTCTGGAGGCCGCCACGATCGAGGCTCGCAAACAGAAGAAAAAAGCTTTGATCCATCTGGAGCTGGAAACTGGTATGAACCGAACCGGTCTGGATGAAGATGAGCTGCCTGATATCATCAAAACGATCAAGGGTAACCGCCGCTATCTGAGCCTGCAAGGGGTTTGCACTCATTATGCCGGAGCCGAAAGCATCGCCAATTACTTCCGCATTCACAAGCAGTTCGAGCAGTTTAACAATCTTTGCAAAATCCTGAAAAAATCTGGCATAGTGCCGTTAAACTACCATAGTGCTTGCTCGGCGGCGGCTTTGATCTATCCGCATACGATGATGGATATGGTGCGGTTTGGGATAGCTCAATACGGGTTTTGGCCGAGCATGGAAACCAAGATGAACAATCTGCTTTCCGAAAAGGTGAAATTCACCCGCGATCCCTTGAAAGCAGTGCTGAGGTGGAAGAGTAGGGTGATGAGTGTGAAGCCAGTGGATAGGGGTAAGTTTGTAAATTATGGCAACGCTTACCTTAGCCCCAAAGACATGAAGCTGGCTACTGTGCCTATTGGTTATTATCAGGGCTATAGCAGAAGTTTAGGAAATTCCGGCCAGGTGCTGATCCGCGGCAAAAAGGCCGATGTGGTGGGCACGGTGAATATGAATATGTTTATGGTAAATGTAAGCCATATCAAGGATGTAGCCGCAGGAGACGAGGTGGTAATCATCGGCAAACAGGGTGATTTGAAGATTACGGTTTCCTCATTTTCCGAGCTTACCAAGATGGTGAATTATGAGCTGCTATCCCGCTTGCCGTATCAAATACCCCGCATCATAATATAGCCTGCACAAGGCCGGTGAAAAAAAGGCTTGACGATATCTCAAATCCGGCTCAGTTATATTTCAAAAGCTAAAGCATATAAATATGAGTGAGATAAGAATGCAAAATAAAATAGGAGTTGCGGATGGGACCAATTAGCGAACAGCATTTGATGTTGTTTCTGATCCAATTTGCCCTCGTTTTGGGCCTCTGCAAATTTGTGGGATACTTCTTTGCGAAGTTGAAGCAATCCAGCGTGACCTCAGATATATTGGTGGGGGTAATGTTGGGTCCGGCGATTTTGGGCAGGCTGTTCCCCGGGGTGCAGGCCTATCTGTTTCCGGCAGAGGAGATTCAGCGCTCGATGCTGGAGACCATTGCCTGGTTTGGCAATCTCTTTCTCTTGATGGAAGCGGGACTGGAGATCAATTTCTCCCGGGTCTGGCAGCAGCGCAGCGATGCCGTGAAACTATCTATGTCTGATCTTACTTTGCCCATCATCATCAGCTTTATTCCCTTATACTTTTTACCTTCACACTATCTGATCGATCCTTCGCATCGGGTGCTTTTTGCCCTTTTCATTGCTGCAGTAATGACGATTAGCGCTTTGCCGGTGGCCATCCGCGGGATGCGGGACTTGAATATACTCAAGACCGATGTGGGCTTTTTGATCCTGTCTGCACTTACTATGAACGACATTGCCGGCTGGGTGCTCTTTACCATCATCCTGGGGATATTCTCGCATGGGTCTTTGGAGCTGAGCTTTGTGCTACGTCTGGTATTTCTTACTCTGGCCTTCACCCTGATCAGTCTTACCATAGTCCGCAAGATAGTGGATAAGATGGTTACTTTTATTCACAACAAGGCAGGGGATGGCTCCGGACTCAAAATCACTTTCATCATGCTGATCGGGGCTATTTTTGGGGCGATCACTCTCAAGATCGGGATTCATTCTCTGTTTGGCTTTTTCATAGCGGGCACCATCCTGGG
>JALNWR010000242.1 GCA_023230795.1 Candidatus Cloacimonadota bacterium | reverse complement strand
TGTGCAGATATAGGTTTGCTATCTGAAATGGCGTCCCTACAGGACTCAAACCTTTGTGGTTGTGTGTTTTCTATCTGAAATATCGTCCCTACAGGACTCTTAGTTATTGTGTAGCTGTAGCTTTCTATCTGAAATTCTGTCAACGGGACTCGGATTAGAAGCATATTCAGCCGGAATCAATAATCTTAAGTGCTAAAGATATAAACTGAAATATATGGACATAGATGCAAGCTAAGATAAAGCCAATGAATTTATTATCAAAAGAATAGCTCAGTATTTTGGGGGAATGTCAGTAAACATTGCCCGACCCTTATTTATAAACGATAAGGCCTGATGCTTCATGGGCTAAGATGATTTATCTTAGCCTTGAAGACTGCTAAACAAAAACTATCACCTGCCCACTACTTCCGAGGAGAAAGCGCTATCGGGAACTAAAAAAAGAAATCAAAAAAATTGCCAAGACATCGTACTAAATAAGCGAATAGTAAAAGAAGAAATCCCCGAGGTGGTAGAAGTAATCTAACAAACATAATCTATAGACCCCTTCTGGCTTTGCTTGGAGGGGTTTTTTGATTTAGAATTTATGATGTAGAATATAAATCAATTGAGAATTGAGGATTGAGAATGGGCGATGGAATGTAGAATTTATGATGCAGAATGTAAAATTAGTTGAGAATCGGCTGACGTAGCACAAGACACCGTCCTTGCGAAAGAGTTGGAGAGGACTTTTTCAGCTTTTGTTCAAAATTCTATTTGCCATCCGGCAGTGATTAGTTAGTTTATGTTTTGGAAGAGTAGCATAGCGCATAATTGAACTTCGAGTTCGGAGCGTCGGTGAAAGCGCAAATTGGACTTCGAGTCCGTCTGCCGACGTCAGCCTACTCTTCCTTTTTTTATGAGATAGAGATTTGAAGGCAGCACCACATCACTCAAAGCCGAGTTCTTTCAGAGCTGTGGGCTTTTTCCGCCAGTTTTCATTGAGTTTTACAAAGAGGTGGACATCCACGGGAAATTGCATAAAGTCGCTTAATTGAGCTTCCGAGTATTCACGGATTCGCTTGAGGTTGCTGCCGCCTTTGCCGATGATGATAGGTTTTTGGCTGTTTTTCTCTATCCAGATCACGGCATCGATCACTATCTTGTGCTCTCCTTCGTGAAAGCGTTCGATCAAGACCGCGGTGGCATAAGGGATTTCTTCTTCAAAGTAGTGAAAGATGGCCTCGCGGATCACCTCTTTGGCAAAAAAGCGCATAGGCAGATCTGAGAGCTGATCTTCATCGTAATAAGGCTCGTGATAGGGCATATAGTGCTTTATGCTTTCTTTCAGCTCGGGAAGCTGCTCGCCGGTTTTAGCGGAGATAAAGAAGTTTTTTTCCACTGCCGGAGGCAATTGCGCCTCAAGGGCAGCCGTGTCAAATTCATCTACCAAATCTATTTTATTGAATACTGCCAAGATCGGAGTTCGCACGTTTTTGATCAAATCCAGCACCTGCAGATCGTAATCCGTGGGAAAGCTTTGAATCTGGGTCATGAAGATGATCAAATCCACATCTTTGAAGCTTTCATTGATCGTTCGAGACATGCGCTCCTGCATCTCGTAACGCGGCTTGAGAAATCCGGGCGTATCAATAAAGATGATTTGCTGCTCAAATGTATTCCAGATGCCTTTGATGGCGTAGCGCGTGGTCTGCGGCTTGGGGGAGGTGATAGAGAGCTTCTCGCCCAAAATCCGGTTCATCAAGGTGGATTTTCCGGTATTGGGGCGGCCGATGATGGTTACGAAGCCGCTTTTGAAATCTGAGTTATCTTTCATATAAATAGGCGGGATTGCTCCCGCCTCTCATTATCTATAGTTTACAGGGCGTTAAATACATCTTTGATGATCTGCACGCATTCGACAAGCTGCTCTTTGGTGATTACCAAAGGCGGGGCGAGACGGATGATATGACGGTGGGTGGGTTTGCAGAGCAGACCCTTGTCTTTGAGCATCATGCAGACGTCCCAAGCCTCGACACCATCTTTGGGCTTGACTATGATGGCATTGAGCAGGCCACGGCCACGCACCAATGTGATCATGGGATGATTGATGGCGCGCAGTTCCTGGCGGAAATACTCGCCCATTTCAAAGGCGTGTTCGGCCAGCTTTTCATCTCTCACTACTTCCAGAGCGGCTTTGGCCACAGCGCAAGCCAGCGGGAAGCCACCAAATGTGGAGCCATGTTCGCCAGGCTTGATCTGCAGCATGATCTCACGGTCTGCCAGCACGGCGGATACGGGCAGCACACCACCGGAGAGGGCTTTACCCAGGATCAGGATGTCCGGACGCACGTTTTCATAATCGCAGGCCAGGAGTTTGCCGGTGCGGGCAATCCCGCTTTGGATTTCATCTGCCACAAAGAGCACGTTATGTTCTTTACAGATGTCATAACAGGCTTTGAGATAGCCATCATCCGGTACAAAGACGCCGGCTTCACCCTGTATGGGTTCCACGATAAAGGCGGCCACGTTTTTGCCATGTTTGTCCAAATAATCTTTCAGTGCATTGGCGTCGTTATAAGCCACCTTCGCGATGCCGGGGGTGAAGGGGCCAAAGCCTGCATAGCTGTCCGGGTCTGAAGAGGCAGATACGATAGAGATGGTGCGGCCATGGAAATTGTTTTCAGCAAAGACGAGAATAGCGCTGTTGTTTTCCACGCCTTTGACGTTGTAGGCCCATTTCCGGGCAAGCTTCATGGCAGTTTCCACACCTTCGGCGCCGCTATTCATGGGCAAGACCATGTCATAGCCAAAATACTCGGTGATGAACTTCTCATATTCACCCAGTCTGTTGTTCAAAAAAGCGCGGGAAGTCAGGGTAAGGATTTGCGCTTGATCGCAGAGGGCTTTGATGATCTTGGGATGGCAGTGTCCCTGATTTACAGCGGAGTATGCGGACAGGAAATCATAATAGCGATTTCCTTCCGGGTCCCACATAAATACACCTTCGCCTTTGGCCAGGACTACCGGAAGCGGATGGTAGTTATGAGCTCCATATTTATCTTCCAGTTCCATCGCTTCACGGGAACTAATGGTTCCATACTTAAGATTGTTGGACATGTTTCCTCCATGTTCTATATCATATTTATCTATCTTAATCGTTTATTAAATTCAGGGCTAAAATGTCAAGCACAAAGTCTGCAGGCATTCCCCCATTTTACGAGAGTCTGATTATGGACTGGTTGGTGTTTGCTATCTGAAATGCCGTCCCTACAGGGCTCTATAACCTTGTGTAGCTGCAGGTTGCTATCTAAAATGCCGTCCCGTTGGGACTCGGATTGGAAGGACATTAATGCTGGAATCATGAATCTTAACAGCCAAAAGTATAAACTGAAATACATAGGCATAGATGATAGCTAAGATACTATCATTAATTTCATTATCAAAAGA
>JALNWR010000241.1 GCA_023230795.1 Candidatus Cloacimonadota bacterium | reverse complement strand
TCGATTGTGTACGCCGTGCCTAACTCCTGATTAATGAAATCCAGGAAGGAACGCGGGTAGTCGGCCAAAACGCCGTCGATATCAACCGCGACCACGGCCTCTTCATCCTGCAGGTTCCGGCACATCTCCTGCAGGTGACGTTGCTCGACCACAGCCGATTTCCGGAAATACTCTGCTTCGATCTCCGCAGGTGTGAAACCGTGGAGTTGCATCAAGGTCATCAAATACTTGAAAACATCGATGAATTCCTCAAGTGTGTTGCTTTTCACAGGTTTCTTGTACTCTCGCCGGTGAATCTTCCAGTGAACGGTATCCAGCGCCTCTGACAATTCCTTATGGGCAGCCAGGGTGTAGAAGTTGTTCAAATGGGCAAAGCGATCTTTATCGTCTTGAACAGTCGCCGGATCAAAGAAGTTTCGGTTGAACCGGAGTTGATCTTCCCACATTGCTTCGAAATCCATGTTATAACCTCTGTTTGACCTCGTAGTACGATTCGTGAGCCAGTACGCCACGTTTCCACTTACCCCACCTGCCGGTCAGGAGCAGGTTCGGGTACGGGTTCTTGAATTCGGGTTCTATCGGCTTGATGATCGAATGGTCGCCTTTAACAAGGCCTTCTGTCCATTCGAGCCCGTTTATGCATGAGTAACGGTACCAGTCATAGTCCATGTCGGTATTGTAAACGACCACGTTGTTGTTCCCGTACAAAGCACGGCTCATACCGGGTGGTCTTCCTAAATAAGCCTTGAATTCCCGCCCGAAGCAGGAGACTCCCGGAATCAGCCTTTGAAGGGGTATCGTGCTCACAACCATGTTATACCCCTTCACGAGACTTTTCAGCTGTTTAGGCTCAACGGTGTGCTCCTCGCACCGATCCTTGAAGCGTTCCCAGAGCAGGTTATACGCCTGCTGGAGGTTCCAGCCATCTACCCGCAGTGGTAAGTCCTTTAAGGAATTATCGCCTGGAATGTTCAGTTTCTTGGCATACTGAAGATGTGGCTCGGATTTATCGGAATCATCAGCCAGAACAATGTTGTATACGACAACGGGTTCCAAATCGAGTCCACAAGGGTCATGCAGGTAATGCAGGCCAACAGGCGTGGCTTTTCCCGGTAACTGGTCAAATAGCGTTACTTCAGCGCCAGCCTCATCCGCTGCCAACGCTGCAAGGAGCCCTGCGATACCGGCCCCAATAACACAGACTTTTGTCAATTCTGCCACCTTCTCTCACGTAGAATTCTGATCAGGATCGGTTGCTTGACGTAGCCGAACCCTTTCTTGCGAATCATCCCATGCTTGGTTAAAAATCGCAAATGCGCCCTAACGCTCACACGATCGAAATCGCACATGTATTCAATGTCCTCATTTCGAAAGGATTCTTGCTGGAGGAGTAATTGGGCAATAGCCTTGTTATCGGCCAAATACTGCACCACTTCATCCTCTGCTGCAAGGGCCATAGCTTCTTGCTCTTTCCGCTGTCGGGAAAACTCGAAATAGCCGAGAGAAGCCTTTTTATAGGCACTTTCCAGAAATTGGTAGGCGTAGTCCACATGTTCTGGTTTTACGATGATTTCTGAGCCAGTTGTGTCTGTTGAGAATAACCGGCCTGCTACTGCGATTGCAAGCCGTGCCAGTTTGATACGCTGATTTGCACCTTCCACCAGAGGGATTTCACTGGTGTACTCAGCAGCCATCTTATCCGCGTATTTCAAGATCTTCTCAACAGATTCCTCCTCAAACTTGATTTCGGAATTCTTACGACTCCAGATCCACAGAATCAACAGTTTGCACAGGTCATTTGTGTAAATATGAGGTACTGTGGGCACACTCATCCGGTTGATCATCGATAACGGAACCTCCTCGCTAGCGCAGGTTATTGCGAATTCTAGCCGAGCAATGTCCTCATTCTTACCGAATAACTCTTTAACGGCATAGATTCCAAAATCATACTGCCGTAATGGGTTGCCTGTCCGGGTGTTCGAAATCCAGATCAAACGGGTGCGTGCATGGGTCTTTTCCTGGTGAATCTTGATGATTTCGGCTATACCACTGCTCCGGACGCCAGACATGTTGGAAATGTCGCGTTCTGACAAGCCTGACGCTTCATCCAGAATTACCAACCGCCGGTCGTTTAAAGGGATCTTTCCCCACGATACGAACCACCGTTTCTGATTCTGCTGCATGCCACCGATCAAACCGGCAAACGACGTGTTTTCCCCGGTTACAAACTCACCAAGTTGATAATGCTTCATGAGGCTTGCCGCAGTTTCGGATTTGCCGGATCTCGTGTCTCCGATGATTAAACCCTCCACCCATCCACGCTTGATTTCTTGCCCTTGAAAGAAGAATCCTAAAGCGCTGTGGTAAACCATGTCGATTCCTACAATGACGTCTTCACGCCCATAGATCTTAGTAACGTTGTGCGTAAGGTCGTTCACAATATCCTTGATCTTATCGGCCACGCTTTCGCCTTCTCTTGGCTGGAAGATCTTCAATTTCGCATAAATCTCCGGATCCATGTCGAATGTCGAAATGTTGTCGTGACTCGGCATACATTTGTTCATTATGTGCGTAACGTACTGCTTTCGTGGATCCGTGACTGTTACGCCACTCATTCGGTATCCGCTGTTCGCCCGGATACCATGCTGGAGAGCAAAGGCAATCCTGGTGGTGTATGGGCGATCGTCTGATGTAAAATCAAGCGCTGGCTGAAGTATGACCTCTTCAACGATTCCTTGTTCTACCACCTCAATAGTGTGCGATTTGCACGATTTGGGAATTCCGAGCATGCTTCTGACAACGGTCATCTGCTGTTGGTCGGTACACGAAATAAGGTTCAAAATGATCCTGTCATTGTCATCGACCACGTATTCGTTGCCCCGGAGCGTAACGCCACACATTGCGCACTTTGCGGTGCTTGGGGTGCAATGTGCTCGAATATGCTTAGGATACCCAAACGGAGCCGTATCCTTGCCGGAAACGACCACATCTGTGCAAATCTGCTGGTTAATGAACCGCGCTTCACTCGCCTCGGACAAATGGAGGATCTCTCCGTTGCCTTGGTGGATCTGAGGCCGATACTCAGGTTCTCCGGCAGGAGCCACGTACCATGGCGTGCGATCGATTACTTCATCCAGGTCTTCCCGGGAGTGGCCTAAAGCCACGAAATAATCGGTGATATCCCCATCAGGTGGATCGACTATGGGTAGATGGATGATCTTGACCTTATCTGTCACCTGAAGAAGTTCTTCAGCCACTTTCTTGGCCCCTTGGTTTCCGGCCTCATCGATGTCGTAGCAAATGTAAACCGTTTTATTCCTGAAATCAGCGTTCCACTGACGTTTCCAGGTATTTGCACCTCCTGTTGTGGTAATCGCATTGTAGCCGATCTGATTCGCCAACAGACAGTCCATTTCGCCTTCACAGAGCAAAATCTCATCCTTTTCCAGATTCTGGATCGGGTATAAGCGTGCTGTGCCGTATCCCGCCTGATAGGATATCATCTTGGATACGCCGTGCGAATTGGGTGAATATTTACGAATGTTGA
>JALNWR010000240.1 GCA_023230795.1 Candidatus Cloacimonadota bacterium | reverse complement strand
TCACCACTGTTTTGCTATCTGAAATGCCGTCCCTACAGGACTCAACTCCTTACCTGGCAAATGGTTTGCTATCTGAAATGCCGTCCCTACAGGACTCAACTCCTTGCCTGGCAATTGGACTGCTATCTGAAATGCCGTCCCTACAGGACTCAGCAGCATACTCAGCGCCTTACACATGAACTTGCGGCCAACTCGTTTTTAACTCGAGCTGACTCGAAGCCTCGAGTGGACTCGAGTTGAAAACGAATTAAAAGCAAATTGAAGGCAAGAGTGCAGATGCTGGATTGCAGGCGTCTCGCCTGCAGGGCACGGGAGCTGTTCTTTTTCCAAGGCCTCGGCCTTGCCGGATGCGGTTAACGAGACATAAAAAATAGTCCCCCCAAAAAACCTGATAAGCAATAACTTAAGAATTCCAAACCCCGACATTTTACAAAAAAAACTTGACCTGGATTAGCAGTCACAGACTTGGTGAAAAAATGAATTTGGTCGTCTGATCTTAGATAGAATGTGGGTTACGAGGGCTAAATGCAGTTATAGGTGAATCTGAGAAACAAGCTCCCGGTAATCAATCGGGATTTGAGGATCTGCATCACAACAACGAATCATAGGAGATAGATAGACATGAAACACCTTTTTCTTACCGCTTTACTCGTTCTGCTGAGCTTTTCCACCTTTGCCCAGGATGCCGGGGAAATCCAAAGCATAAACGAATACCTGGAAAGCACCGTAAAATACTCCAACCGGCTTCTGGTAGATAGTAGCGTTCAATCCGTAATCAATTCGGAAATCATGATGGCCGAGCTGGCCGTAAATACCGGCGATAAATATTATGACAGGCAGATTATCTCGTCATTTTTCCTGAAGGTTGACGGCAGCCTGGTTCCCTTCGAATCCAATAGTTTGCTGCTGAGCTCTCCGGAGCTTATCAAGCTGCTAAAAGATAGCAAGTTCAAGCTCAAGACAGAAGCCGATGCCATCGCCATGCAGACCCTTTTGAGCCTGGTTGATAACCAAAAGAACCTCGGCTATTTCGAGGAAGAAGGTAGCTATTATTTTGTCCGGGATGAGTTTTTTGATGACATCACCGCCTATGAGATAGTAACGGATAAGAAAGCAAGGGTAGTATCTATAATGCAGCATCTCGATCTCAAAAAAGAAGTGCCGGAAAGCTTGCTGGCGGCAGAGAAAGAAGAGGACTACGGCACACTCCAAAATACCGTGAGCCAGGCAGACAGCATCTGGACTCACAATTATCTGTCTGAAAAAGCCAACTATACTTTTAGCCCTCAAAAACTGGATTTACCCCTTGAGAGCTCCCCAGCCCTGGCAGAGATTTATCACTGCGAGCTTAAGTGCACCGAAATCTATGCTGACGGCACAGAAGGCTCCAGCTTGTATTACTTTATGCTGATTCATCATGACGGGAAATATGAGGTATTTCAAAACGAAGAAGAGCTTACTGTGTCAGAGCTTTTTACCGAAAGCATCCTAAAATCGATGAAAATCAATAGCGAGGAAGGTGCCAGGGCTTTTGAGGATCTGATAGACCTTTTAAATCCGGTGGATAAGGCCTTTAGGCTCCTCAAAAAGTTTTACCAGCAAGATGGCATTTGGTTCTTCTTGCGAGATACCAGATTTGATGATACCTACGGCTATATGGTAAAAACTGATGAAGCCGGAGCTATCCAGTATGTGGAATATTCTGCCATCACGGATACAGATATACTCCGCTTCAAAATGAAAGCCGATGATTTTGTGGTGGATTACAAGTTTGAACTCGTTAGCCCGGCTACAAATAAAGTTACGGTTAAACAAGGCGAGGGCCTGAGTGTGGAAATCAGCTTTGATGCCGACATGGTGAATGCCAAAGGCTGCTGGATAGCGACAAGATTTGATGGTCACGATTCAGGGTTCTACGCATCCACGAGTATGGAATCCCCCTTTACAGATGGATTAACCGGTGGAGCTTTAGAAAACCCACACCATACTTTAGAGTATTTTTTAGTGAAAAGCGGTGCGGAAGGTGTCGAAGATGCTTTGGCAACGATAAGGCTTGAGATAACGGTGGAGTAGGTTTAGCTGGCTGGCCGGCCGCTGGACCCACGGCGTCTCGCCTGCAGAGCACGGGATGTGCTCATTTTCAAGGCCCCTGGCCTTGCTGGACGCGAGACGCATCCAATCCAGCGTTTAGCTGCCCTCTGAAGCTTCGAACTCCAAACCATCGCAGCCGGAGGATGCTATTCCTCCGCATTTATCTTCTGCGTCTATCCCTATGGTCATTACTTTTCAAAACAAATTGTCTGCCAATAAATAGATTTCGGAGCTATAGGCAAGCTCCGGTACCAGCCGTTCCTCCGCAAAGATATTCTCCTCCTTGTGAAAGACATTTGAAATGCAAAGCCCAGTCCAGCTCCGGAGCCTGCAAATGCACAAAGATTGTCTCTGCGCTGTAAAAGGCAATTGAACCCCTCCTTAAAAGACATTTGAACCCCTCCTTAAAAGACATTTGAACCTTCCTTAAAAGACACTTGAACCTTCCTTAAAAGACTTTAGGTGCCGGTTTTAACCGGCACACCCCAAAGCAGCTATCCGGACAAGACTTTTCCCTGGCCTTTGAAGGCCAGGCACACGGGCCTGTCTTTTTATGTTTACGATAGACTGCACAGGCGCATTACGATTTCAGCAACCCATCTGATTATAGGGGGGTCTGAAAGGTTTAGAAGGTTTAGAGGGTTTAGAAGGTTTTGAGGGTTGAGGATCAAATTCCGTCTTTTTCGCTGCCAAAGCAGGCCCGCTCTGGGGAATGGAAAATATAGCTGCGGGTGCCCCGCCTTCAAAGGCGGGGGGAAAGTCTTGTCGCCCGTGTCCGAAACCGTCCTGGCAGTTAAAACTGCCAGCTAAAGTTTTTTAAGGGGGGTGGTAGTTCAGATAGCAAAGTTCCTCCAGTCCAATATTTAGGCTTGCCAGAATCGCCAAGTTGATTACACTATAACTGTGAATCATCCAGAGTGCCTGCCCACTATGACAGATGGGGACGGTTTAGGGAGGCAGGAAGCCCGCGAACTCCATAGGGAAGCAATAAAGCTTCCCTATTTTTTATACATCAGGATCCCTGATCTAAGGCTGTTTGCATACCCGTCTTTAGATGGCAAAATATTGAAATACTCTAAGGTGTTTGAGTCGTTTATCTCTGCCATTATGATGAGGTTATCCTTGAATCGCTTAATGTAATAGCATCGCTTGCTTCGTGGGTTAAACCATTTTTCAAGCGGCTTGGCGAGAGTCCCCTCTAATTCCGGTAGATACCTTAGCCTCCCTTTGAGATCTGCGAGAGAATTGCCCATCAGTTTAACCGCCTTGGATGAGTCAAGGAAGACAGGGGTTAGATTGGCGTCTAAAAATATGCGGTCACCAAGGAAATCGCTGTACAGTTTGATGGCTTGATCGCGGGTTAGATTGTCGATATTTAACAGCTTGGCAGTGTTTTGGGGGCAGGAGGCCAAGTTTGGCAAACCAGCTTCCTGCCAATTTGTACTAACAGCATTAATCGCGTTTGTGTATAGGGCATTTGTTTTCCCAGGGTTATTATGAAAAGTCGGGTC
>JALNWR010000239.1 GCA_023230795.1 Candidatus Cloacimonadota bacterium | reverse complement strand
CAGAGCACGGAACGTGCTCATTTTCAAGGCCAAAGGCCTTGCTGGATGCGAGACGCATCCAATCCAGCAGGAAAGCCAATCCAGCAGGTAAACCAGTCCAGCAGGTGAACAGTCCATCAAGTAGCCAATTGCCTGCCTTCTGAAGTTCATTGCGCTGACACGAACTTTACGTATCCTATTACTATGATAGCGCATTGTACTTCTGAGTGTTTAGGACGATTCGAGTTTACCGTAGAGCAGCATGCCGATGCTGCTGAACCTGCCGTCCGAGAGCGCTGAACCTGCTGTCTGAGAGCGCCGAACCTGCTGTCTGAGAGCGCCGAACTCCGATTCAGCGGTGCCCCACTACAAGGCCTACAGCCTTGCTGGATGCGAGACGCATCCAATCCAGCAGGAAAGCCAATCCAGCAGGAGAACAATCCAGCAGGTGAACAATCCAGCAGGAAAGCCAATCCAGCAGGTAAACCAGTCCAGCGGGAGAGCCAAATTCAAGCCCTATTGCCGAACTTGCAGCTAACTTGTTTTTAACTCGAGCTGACTCGAAGTTTCGAGTGGATTCGAGTTAAAATCGTGTTAAAATCAAATTGGACTATAGGGCAGGCAGTCAGCTGGACTGCCTCTGGTTCATGGTTTGGGGCAGATTCCGCAGTTTGCCGCTTAAAATCCTCAGCGCTAAAACTCCCTATACCATTTCTATAGCATTTTTAGGACATTTGGGCACGCACTGCTGGCAGCCGATGCATTTTGATTTATCCACAGTGTGCAGCTTCTTGATTTCTCCGCTGATGGCATCCACCGGGCATACTTTAGCGCAGATAGTGCAGCCAATGCAGCTTTCGGGATCGATTTCAGCTTTGAGGCGAGTGCCGAACAGGAGGTCCAGGATAGCTTTGGTGGGGCATACTGTGGCGCAGAGGCCGCAATTGATGCACTTTTCATAATCGATATGAGCAAGGCTATTTTCGATGCTAATGGCATCTACCGGGCATTCTTTGCTGCAGAGTCCACAGCCGATGCAGGGATGGGTGCTGCCACAGACCTTTCTGGCCTCGCCCCCTTTATCCTGGGAGGAGCATTTGATATAGACGTTGCGTTTCAGAGACACCAAATCAATGAGATCACGCGGGCAGGCCTGAACGCAGGCTCCGCAGGCGGTGCATTTATCAAAATCAATCAGCCGCATGCCATTGGTGTCTATAGAGATGGCATCAAACTGACAGGCTCTGAGACAGTCGTTGAGCCCCAGACATCCCCAGGCACAGGCATTGGGACCGCCGGCGAGGCTGTTCGCTGATTTGCAGGTTTGAACACCGTCGTAGCTATATTTCCAATTAGTATTTTCATAGCCGCCGCTGGAACAATGGATCACGGCCACTTTGCGGTCCATTTGCCCTGCTTCCATACCCATTATCTTTGCGATCTGGGCTGCGACGTCGGGGCCGCCGGGAGCGCATTTATTGATGGCTTCTCCGCCATGGACGATTTTATCCGCATAGCCAGCGCAGCCAGCTTTTCCACAAGCGCCACAATTGGCTCCGGGCAAGACGCAGATAATTTCTTCCACGCGGGGGTCGATTTTAACTTCAAAGACTTTGGAGGCAATGGCCAAAATGAGGCCGAATAAGAATCCCAAGGCACCTATAATCAATACCGGCAGGCCGATAGTGCTGAGGATGGAAGCAGTTTCAAGCAAGGTAAATATCATCTGTTTTCCTCCTTTAGATTTTAAAGCCCATGAAGCCGTAAAAGGCCAGAGCCATGATCCCGGCAATGATGAGTGCTATGGGCATTCCCTGCATGCTTTTGGGCAGTTCCGCTTTTTCCAGGCGCATCCTGAGCCCTGCCATGGCCAGCAGCACCACTGTAAAGCCTACTCCGCTGAAAAAGCCATTGAGCACGCTATCCAGGAAGTTATAGGGAGTCACGCCATCTGGTCTGAAGGCCGTGGTGTTCAAGATCGCCACGCCTAAAACCGCACAGTTTGTGGTGATCAGTGGCAAAAACACACCCAGGGAATTATACAGGGCGGGGGCGTTCTTTTGGATTACCATTTCCACAAATTGCACCAGAGCGGCGATGGTGAGGATAAAAGCGATAGTCTGCAGATACATCAGATCATAGCGGATGAGCAGGTATTTATTGATCAGGAATGTGATCGCACTGGCCAGGGTCATCACAAATATTACCGCCAGGCCCATGCCGAGAGCGGAATCCAATTTCTTGGAAACTCCCAGATAGGGGCAGAGGCCCAAAAAGCGTGCCAGAACGAAGTTTTGAATGAAGATGGCGGTCATCGCCATCACGAAGATTTCGCCTAAGTAACCCATTATTTCTTCTCCTTAAGCATATTCATCAGCGCCATCAAAAAGCCCAGGGAAATGAAAGCACCAGGGGCAAGGATGGCGACCAGCATGGGATCGTAAGTAAGGGGAGTAACCTTGAATCCCAGCCAGGTTCCGGCGCCGATAATCTCGCGCACACTGCCAACCAGGCTGAGAGAAAGGGTGAAGCCCAGTCCCATGCCCAGAGCATCGGCGATGCTCATGATCACGTTGTTTTTGCTGGCAAAGGCTTCCGCACGTCCCAGGATGATGCAATTCACCACGATCAGCGGAATAAAAAGCCCCAGATTCTTGTGCAAAGCAGGCAGATAAGCCGCCATCACCATATCTACTATGGATACAAAAGATGCAATCACCACGATGTAAACCGGAATGCGAATCTTGGAAGGAGTTACATTCTTGATCATCGAAATGATGATATTGGAGCAAAGCAGCACGAAGGTAGCGGCAAAGCCCATGCCCAGGGCGTTGACCACAGATGTGGTTACCGCCAGAGTGGGACACATGCCCAGAACGAGTACGAAGATGGGGTTTTCTTTGATCAGTCCCTTGCTGAGTTCTTTAATAAAATTCATTGGTCACCTCCCAGACCTGGTTCATCTTTCACATCGATGATGCCTTCCCGGAGCGAGTTTGCTATGCAACGCGAAGTAATGGTAGCACCTGAGAGGGATACCACCACGCCACCGTCTTTATCCACATAGATATCTTCCAAAGTCATGCCGCTGAATTGATTTGTGAAAATAGGCTGGGTGCAATTTGCGCCTAGGCCGGGAGTTTCGCCCTGATCTATGATCTGGACTCCCAAGACCTTAAATTCACTATCAACTCCCACCATGGTTTGGACTGTGCTGGAATAGCCAAGGTCTGCAGCGATGAAGGTATAGCCCAAGATTTCGCCCGTTTCCGGAGCTTTGGCCACATAATATATCATGCCCTGATCGCTTTGCCTTTCTTCAAATTCTGCATTGGGGATCAGGGCTTCGCGGGCCTGAATCTCTTCTGCAGCTTTGCGCTGGGCGATCACTGGCGAGGTAAGACTATTTACGTAGGCCAGAATTCCGCTGGCTACCACGCAAAAGATCAGCAGAATGAAGCCGAGTTTGAAGTAATATTTCATTTCTTTACTCTCCCAAAAGCTTTCGGCATGGTGAGTTTATCGATCAGAGGAGTCATCACATTCATAAAGAGTATGCTGTAACTCACCCCTTCCGGATAGCCTCCCACAAAGCGGATGACTATGGTGAGCAATCCGCAGCCGATGCCAAAGATGAT
>JALNWR010000238.1 GCA_023230795.1 Candidatus Cloacimonadota bacterium | reverse complement strand
GCGTCTCGCATCCAGCAAGGCCGGCCTTGAAAATTGAGCACGTCCCGTGCTCTACAGGCGAGACGCCTGCAATCCAGCAACATTACCCGACACGGGGATGTTTTATGTTCTCTGAAGAGCTTTCATGTAAACTCCAAATCACAACCCTCTCAACCCTAGTTATCTTTGCCCTACATAGGCCTGTAGCAATTTTAAGGTATTCTCAATAGCCTGTTTATGGGTGCGTTCATAGCCATGAGAGGCAAAGACGCCGGGGCCGATGAGGCCATGTTTGACATCATGTCCTGCCCTGAGCGCAGCTCCCACATCGGAGCCATAGAAGGGATAAATATCCACACAATATTGCAGCTTGAGCTCTTTGGCCAGGCGGATCATGGCATCGGTCACATCCCAATCATAGGGACCACCGGAATCTTTGGCGCAGATCGAAACGCAGTATTCATCCGTGCTGAGATCATCGCCCACCGCACCCATATCCACAGAGATCATCTCCGCAGTATCGGCCGGAAAGCCGGAAGCAGCGCCATGCCCCACTTCCTCGTAGGTAGTAAAGAGGATGCTGAGCTGGCGGGCAAGTGGCAGCTTGCCTTCAGATACCTGTTTGGCCAGCGCCAGCAAGATTCCTGCGCTGGCTTTGTCGTCCAAATGGCGACTTTTGATAAAGCCGGAGGGAGTATAGATGGTGCGGGGGTCCAGCGAGATAAAATCTCCTGCGGAAATACCCAGCTTGAGAGTATCTTCCTTGCTCTTCACTATTTCATCCAGCACTATTTCCATGTGCTCATCATCGCGCTTGCTCTGGCCGGAATCCTTGTAAACATGCACGGCGGGGCCATTGATATAAACCGTCCCAGAATACTGCTTGCCATCTCTGGTATGGACGATGACGTTTTCGTTTTCGATGTTGTTTTCAGGATAGCCGCCGATCTTGGTAAAGCGCAGGCGGCCATTGGCTTTGACTGCGCGCACCATAGCGCCCAGAGTATCTACATGGGCTGCCAGCACCAGAGGATTTCCGGCTCCGCCCAGGGTAGCCAAAACCGAACCCTTGCGGGAAAGCTGCGGCTCAAAACCCAGCTCTTTCAGCTCCTTCTGCAAAAGGTCTGTAGCTTCTTTGGTGTAGCCAGAAGGACTGGGGGTCTGGCAGAGCCTTAAAATCTGTTCGATAGCATAATCTGTATAATCCATTTTATCTCCGTATTTGAATAGTTTATTTGTCTATGTGTATTTGGCTAAGACTTTGGTATATGTATCTTTGTTACAGGCTACTATAGTTTCAAGATCAGGACTTGGGATCTGCCGGGCATCCTGCATAGCGCTCTCTACCAGAGGATGAATATCAATAAAGCGAATTTTCTCGATAAGAAAAAGCTGCATAGCGGCCTCGACCGCGGCATTCATGATGGTAGGCAGGATTCCGCCCGCCTGAGCTACCTCAAGACCCAGATAGTACAGCGGATAGCGGCTGGACTCCAAGGCCTGAAAACTCAAATCTTTATGAGTCAGCAGATCGGTCTGCACCAAAACCGAACTCCACCGATCTGGATAGCTCAGCGCATAGAGTATGGGCAGCTTCATATCCGGAGAGCTGAGCTGCGCCAAAAGCGAGCCATCGATGAACTGAACCAAAGAGTGTATCACGGACTGGGGATGTATCACCGCTTCGATGCGGGCATAAGGCAGATCAAAGAGCCAGTGCGCTTCCATTACTTCCAGGGCTTTGTTAAACATGGTAGCGCTATCCAAAGTTACTTTGGCGCCCATATCCCAATTCGGATGTTTCAAGGCCATAGCTGGGGTGATACTGGTAAACTCATCCAGAGGCAAGCTGCGAAAAGCTCCTCCTGAGGCAGTGATGATCAGCTTTTTGACCTCGGAAAGAGGATGCTGTCCCAAGGCCTGAAAGATGGCCGAATGTTCACTATCCACAGGGATGATCTGGCCGGGCTGTTTCAACTTTTGCACCAGATGTCCGCCCATAACCAGAGATTCTTTATTGGCCAGAGCTAGCTTCTTGCCGTGTTTCAAAATGGCAAAAGTAGCACCAATACCTGAAGAACCGCCAATGGCATTGAGCCCGATATCATAATCCTCATTTCCCAGCAGGCGGATCAGTTCGCTTTCGCCAAAATAGAGCTTGAGCTGGGGAAAGCTCTGTCGGATATGCTTTTGCTGGGCAATATCTGTGATCCCGGTCAGGGCTACACTCTGAATGCCATACTCCATAGCCAAAGTGCATAGCTTTTGGAAATTCTGATGTGCCGCTACAAAAGAGAGTTGAAGCCGATCTTTCTGCTCGCGAAAGACTTCGAAAAAGGAAGTTCCAATCGAGCCGGTGGCGCCCAGCAGGGCGACTTTTTTTACCATGAATAGCTAAGGGAGATCTTCTGAGTGTAGCCAAGGCTGTCATAAGCTTTGGCTTTGAAAGCATAGTTAATGCCCAGGGCTTTGATATCCAGACCCAAGCCGGCGGTAAAGCTATCCACATCGTAGCCTGTCATGAGGCTCAATTGCGGGATTATCTGCAGCAAAAGCCCTGCATGCAGATCGGCACTAAGGCCTGAACTGCTAAGGTTTGAGGCATCTCCGCGTTCTTCGGGAAAAGCTTGGGCTCTCAGAGCAATCAGCACGGGAATATCGTATTTCAAAAAATCAAAACCATAGGATGCTTCCAGGTCCAGATTGGGCAGGGCAATCTCATGTTCGCCGCTTTCCCACAGGATTTGGGTGCCAAAGAAATCCCTCAGATTTATCCCCACCGATAGCTGCTTGCCAGAGGTCCAAAATGCGCCCAGATCAGCACCAAAGCCATAACCGCTGTGCTCGGCAAGATCGCGGTAAGCAAACTTGGGCGAGATGCCCACAAAGATGCGCTCAGTCAAAGCGCGGGCAAAGCTGCCGGATATGATGATGTCCTGATTTGTGACTGTCTTCCAGACGTAAGGGCGGTTGTCGTTGCTGAGCTCTTCGTCTTCGTTTTCGAGCCTGGTAAGCTTGATCTTATCTATGGCCAGATGATTGATATTGAAAGAACTGGCATTGCCAAAACTGATAGATAACTGATTTTGGCTGAGCAAGCCCTCAAAGTGCTCACTGCGCATAAGCTCGATTCCGGCGCGAGAATCCTGCGTTAAAAGAGCCGGATTCCACCATCCTGCCGCAGGCGACACCGTGTAGCTAAGCCCAGTGGAGCCCATGGCCTGATTTGCCACACCGGGACTGAAGCTAAAGATTTCTCCCGCATATTTGGTGGCTCCCAGTGATGACAAAAGCATCAGGAGCAAAAACATGATTTGGATATTCTTCATAACTATTCCTCAAGTATAAGTTAAAGCAAATTGAGAAAATGAAAAGAAAAAAGTGGTGGGCCCAGAGGGAGTCGAACCCCCGACCATCCGGTTATGAGCCGGAAGCTCTACCAGCTGAGCTATAGGCCCCCATCACTGAGTAAAGTTCTTTAGAATTCAGAAGGCCTTTTTTGTCAAGCGGATTATTTTCAGGCATTCCCCCATTTTACGAGAGTCTGATTATGGACTGGTCGGTGTTTGCTATCTGAAATGCCGTCCCTACAGGACTCTATAACCTTGTGTAGCTGTAGGTTGCTATCTAAAATGGCGTC
>JALNWR010000237.1 GCA_023230795.1 Candidatus Cloacimonadota bacterium | reverse complement strand
TAGCGGCCTTTATCTGTGACTACTTCTGTGATATTGCCCTGCTCTGTCTTCAGCTCGGTCACCTGCTCTCGAAAGCAAAATGTCACGCCTGCCTTCATTGCTGCAAAATAATAGGCGTTGGTCATCAAAAGCGGCGAACAGCTGCCATCTTCGGGAGAATAAGTACTGCCCAAAAGCCCATCCATAGAGATCCCGGGCACAATCTCATTATATTCTTCGGGGCTTAACCACTGGATATTCAGCCCATAATCGTGCTGAATCTGCATGAGGTCTTGCAGCGATTTCGCATCTTCGGCCCGATAAGCCGGATAGGAATAGCCATTGCTCATCCAGCCGATGTCGTCTCCCCGCTCCTGCTGCCAGTTTTTGAGTATTTCTATAGAGCGCGTGCATACGGAGATCTTGCCAAAATCCGAATGAGTGGCGCGCACTCCGCCGATGGCCTTTTTGTTGTTTTGCTTTCCTGGAGCATGCTCAAGGTCTATCACCAATACTTTTTGGTCTTGCTCGGCCAGATACAGGGATGCCGGCAGTCCGATGGAGCCAGCGCCGATGATGATTACGTCATATGTCATTTTGAACCTCCTCCTGGAAACTTGCCTAAGGGCACTTCGATGAAGACAGGACGTTTGGTATTTGGCACCACTTCAGCGGGAGCTATGCCTTCTTCCCTGAGCAGCCCTTTGATCAGAACTTCACAGGTCTTTGCCCCGCAAGGTCCCATCCCCGCTCTGGTGATGGCCTTGATCTGGTTTAAGTCACTGATACCTTGCCTGATGAGAGCCCTTACTTCACCCGCAGTCACACGTTCACAAAGGCATACCATTGCCTCATCGTTCATTAACTGCGGAACAATAGCTTCCGGAAGGGGAAGGGAATGCTGGGGGTCCTGAACTCTGAAACCGGCCACCTGTCTGGCCAAGGCCGCCGGCACTTTAAAGCGTAGCAGCTGCATACGCTGCTTTTTATATTCACTCACCGCGATCACTTCATACTCGCCCAAAGGCTGTGCCTGGATATCTGTAAGCATGCGCCTGTCCCCCACTTTTACCGGCATATTCATGATCTCATAAGCTAAAGTTACCGTGGGATATTCTTTATCTTTGCGATAGTCAACCAGAGTGATGGCCAGGCCCGGGCAGATCAACAGGCATTTGCCACAGCCGATGCACTCTCCCACGTATCTGGGCAGGGCCATGAGGCTACCATCTTCGGTTTGAATGGAGTTTGTGGGGCAGACAGTGGTGCAGGGATTGCAGGGAATCTCTTGTAAACAGTGGATCACCGGCATTACTCCGCTTGTATCCGGCAGGTTTTGATAATCCTTGATCCTGCCGGGGTGGGCTTTCAACACTTGAGCTTTTTCGTGCCAGGCCTGTGGGATATCCTCCACTTGGTCGCCCTTGATGATTTTGGCGAGCTTGAGCCCGGCGATCTTGCCATTGAACATGGCAGAGCTGGCTTCGGCTATTTCCAGAGCATCACCCGCAGAATCCACCGGCAGCCCGGCAGCTTCAGCTTCCAGGGTAAATTCGCTGAGTGAATCCAATCCCACCGCGATGAGGATGGTATCACAGGCAAAGCTCTTTTCGGTGCCGGTTATGGTCTTGAAATCCTTGTCAACTTCTGTGATCGTAACGCTTTCCACCACCTCATCGCCATTGGCAGAGAGGATCGAATGCGAGGTGTAGATAGGCACTCCAAAGCGGCGAAGTTTATCGGCATGAACCTTGTAGCCGCCGCAGGATGGCATGGCCTCAGCCAGACCTACCACCTGGATTCCGGCTTGCAGGGCATGATAGCCGGCGATGAGGCCTACATTGCCGCCGCCGATGATGAAAAGTCTCTGAGTGGGGCGAACCAGGTCTCTGTTTACAAGGGTTTGAAAGGCTCCCGCTCCATAGATGCGGGCAAGATTATTGCCAGCAAAGCGCAGGAATTTCTCCCGGGCTCCAGCGGCGTTGAGTATCCTTTGAGGCCTTATCAGTTTATAGATTCCGTCTTTGAGTACACCCACTTTCTGGTCGCTAAAGACAAATAGCGCTGTGCTATTGACCCAGGTTTTCACGCTGGGGTATTCTTTCAGATTCCCGGCCAGAATCTCGCCAATATCATGTCCTCTGGTTCCTGCGCTGCTATCTTCCTGAGAACCAAAGAATTTGTGGGTTTGCAAGACCAGCTTGCCGCCCAGTCTGGTTTTATCGTCTATCAAAAGGGTGTCCACACCATGCTTGCCCAGCTCTGTAGCGGCGGAAAGTCCAGCCGGGCCGCCGCCGATGATCAGAACTTCACATTCCAGCTCTTCAATGGGAGCAAAATCCCCGATCTGGGCATCTTCGGCCAATTTTGGCAAACCTTCTGCACTCTGCACTATCATATTCGGGGTCACTGCCGTCATGCAGGATTTTACGGCAAAACCATTGGCTATCACGGTGCACTTGGCACATTGTCCATTGGCACAGAATATTCCCTGGGCGCTGCCATCTTTGTGATGGTGCCCAAATACGTTGATACCATTTGCGATCAAAGCCGAGGAAATCATCTCACCCTTGCGGGCCTGCATTTTCTCGCCGTTGAAGTAAAAGCTGATCAACTCCAGCTCTGGCACATCCAGGATCGGATGCTCCTCAATGCGGAATGGCTTCATCTTCCAAACTCCTTGTTTGAGAAAGTATTAATAAATCTGAATCCTTAAAATAGCGATTCTGGACATAAAGTTTAAGATAGCCCGATGATGTCAAGGGAAAGAGTGGAAAACCGGAAGTTCTTTGGCACAAAAGCCTGATTTAGCCTCAGATTTCCCAAATAATACCGAAGAGTGGATATATATCCACAGCGCTTTAGCCAAAAAAATGGATTTAGGGCTTTGCTGACCTTCAATAAGCATTAACTTATGTATAAAATTAAACCAAAGGAGCCTGGATATGTTCCGTCAATTAGTGCTGCGAAATCGTAGTTATCGCCGTTTTGATCAGTCTAAATCTGTCAGCAAGCAGACCTTGAGAGACCTTGTGGATTTTGCCCGGCTTTCCCCCTGTGCGGCAAATCTGCAGAGTCTTCGTTTCTGGTTGGTGGATCATCCGCATGACAGGCTGTTTGACTGTTTGCGTTGGGCAAATTATCTGAAAAACTGGGAAGGGCCCATGGAGGGTGAACGTCCTTCTGCCTACATCATAGTGCTGGCTCCGCAAAGCTGTACAAAATATCATTATATAGATACCGGAATAGCGTGTCAGAGTATGCTTTTGGGTGCCACGGAAATCGGGCTGGGAGGATGCATGCTGGCTGCGGTGGATCGAGAGGCTGTGCAGAAGATATTTGACATACCTTCACAGTGGGAAATTTTGCTGGTCATTGCTTTAGGGGTGCCGGCCGAAACCGTGGTGGTAGATCAAATTGGCTCTGATCAAAACATCGAATATTGGAGGGATGAGCGCGATCGACATCACGTTCCTAAAAGAAGTTTGGATACACTGATTTTAAACTGAAGCAGTAAGACTGGCATTCCCCCAAAATATCGAGTCACTCTTTTGATAATGAAATTAATGATAGTATCTTAGCTATCATCTATGCCTATGTATTTCAGTTTATACTTTTGGCAGTTAAGATTCATGATTCCAG
>JALNWR010000236.1 GCA_023230795.1 Candidatus Cloacimonadota bacterium | reverse complement strand
TCCACACAGGTGATAGTGGGAGCAGTGGTCGGCATCGGTCTGGCCAAAGGGGGCAAAAATATCCGTTACAACATCCTGGGCAAGATCTCTCTGGCCTGGGTGACAGCTCCGGTAATGGCTTTCATGATCAGCTTTGCCTTGCTCTTCATTATGCAAAACGTATTCGAACAAAAGGTGCAGCAAGAAACAAACTACATTTTCGACCGGCAGAGTATTACTAAGATTGTGGAGGATGGCTTTGACAGCGTGGCTCTATCCACAGTAAACGGTAGAAGTTTCACCTCTGAACAGGATATCTACAATGAACTGAGTGAAGAGCATTTGCTGTCTCGGAATCAGATCATGCAGATCATCCAGATAGCTGAGCTGTACCCCCTCAAAGTGGATACGGTGAAGCTGACTCAAAGCGGTATTCACCAGAGCTTTAGCAAAGAACAATTGCAGGTCTTAAGGCAATATGAAGGCAAGACCTACCGGCATAAATGGCAACTCAAACAAGAACTGATAAAGCACCCTGAATTTAAGAATTATGCTACTGAAGTAAACGAAGTTCAAAAGGATCACAACCGCAAGCTTGACAGCAAGTTAGACCTGCTATACCGCAGCTTCAGGGCTTTGGATGATAAAAAGTAGATGAACCCCTTTGTAGAAAAGGTCATCCCGCTGATTCTGGCATTCTTCATAGGCGTTTTGGTCAAAAGGCTGAAGCTGATGAGCAAAAAAGATGCTCATGTATTGCTGAAATTCGTGCTAAGCGTGAGTCTGCCTGCTCTCACTATCATCGCTATCAACAACGTGGTGATCAGTGCGGACATGCTGCTCATCCCCTTTTTAGCGATGGCTGTGGTCCTGATCATGTATCTGATCTCACAGCTGGCAAATCGGTTGCTGAAGCTACCCCGAGCGATGTTTGGCAGCTTTCTGATAGGCACCATGATCATGAATACAGCCTATGCTCTGCCCTTTTTCCATGCCGCTTTTGGAGATGAAGGCCTCGCCCGTGCTTCTCTTTTTGATATCGGCAATACCTTCATGATCTTTACTTTCACTTACTACAATGCTGTCAAATACGGGGACAATTCCCATAGTGATAGGATTGACTGGAAGAAATTCCTGAGGCTTCCACCTTTGTGGGCCATGCTGATCGCATTCTCTATCAAAATAGTGGGCATCAGCCTGCCGCCGCTGGTGATAAATTCCCTTTCTCTGGTCGGGCTGCCCACTACAGCTTTGGTGATGATCGCCTTGGGGCTGTATTTTGAGCCAAGATTAAAGAACATGGGGAAGGCCTTTTTGGCGATATTTATCCGCATGGGAATAGGACTGGCTGTCGGTTATCTGCTGTCTCTGATGCTGGGTTTAAGGGGGCTTACGGCTACTACAGTAACGGTTTGTGCAGCCCTGCCGATCGGCTTCAACACTCTGATCTTCTCCGATCTGGAGAATATGGACCGCGAATTTGCCGCCACGATGGTAAGCTTTTCCATCATCATCGCCCTGTTTTATCTGCCACTTTTGATATATATCTTTGGATAAGGCTCAAAATTTGCATTAGGTTCATACAGCACCGTAGTGCTTAATGATCTAAGCAGTTAAAGAAAGAAATCTATAATAAAGTGATTTTATCCTTTACAAGATTGTTGGATTTGAATTATCGTGGTTTTAGTAAGAAACCACATTATAGAACTAAATGAATTTGCCGCTTCTTGTGGTGGAAACACCATATTGGCAAGCAATAAGGAGAACCGAATGACTAAATACAGAATCTTAGTTCCCGATCCCGGGATCACTTGGCAACCACCTTGCTCTGCTGGGAGTCACCTCCGGTTGTCCCCCTTTGTAAACATCCCGGTAAGCTCCGGGCATTTTATGACTAATTTCGATTTTTTGTCTACCCCGACACATTCATTGTGTATGGGACCTAATACATTAATTAACTAATCAAAAATAACCACTTATATGGAGAACAAAATGAAGAAAACAACCATTCTGTTTCTGCTCCTGATGCTTATCGGCATCGTAGCGGCAGATACATTCACCATTGGTGATGGTACCTCCACGCAGAATTATATTCCCGTTTATGGGTTTTATAATTACGGCTGGAGCAAGACCATCTACACCGCTGCCGAGCTCAGCGCTTCCGGATTTACACCCGGTGAGATCGCAGGACTCGGTTATGAAGTTGGAAATACAGTTTCCAACTACGTCTATGAAAATCAGCAGGTATATATGCGCCACACCACAGTCGGCTCGTATGCTGCAGATGATAATTTACTTCCTGCAAATACTGATTTCCAAAATGTTTTTACGGGTAGCGTCACTTTTGATGGCACTGGTTGGCATTACATTGCCTTTAACAGTCCCTTCACCTGGGATGGCACCAGTAATATCGAAATCACCTGGGAAAACTACGATAGCACATATGCCTCAAGCTATCCCAATTTCTGTTATACTGCAACAACAGATGATATGGCAGCTTACAAATACTCTGACGGCTCATTCCCCGGAGATCAGACCGGATCTCTCACTGTAAACCGTCCTAATCTGAGGATTGTAACTCCTTCTACAAATCCCCCCGATCCGGCTTTGCTTATAGCTCCTGCGAACGGCGGAATGTCCTTTGCTGATGTAACCCTTTCCTGGAGTGACGGCGGCGGCATGCCCACTTCATATAATGTCTATTTCGGCACCAGCCCCAGCCCTACATTTGTGGTAAATCAGCCGGAAACCAGCTACGCTCTTACAGACCTTCTGCCTGCCACAACCTACTACTGGCAGATCGTTCCTGAAAATGCCATCGGTGTGGCCCTGGATTGCCCGGTTTGGAGCTTCTCCACTCCCGGAGCAGATCAACTGGCTGAGAGCTTTGAAGATTCTGTCCCGCCTCCCGGATGGGCCAGCATCGGCGTTTATAGCTGGAGCAGAAGCTCTTCCCGCAGCGTGCATGGTGATGCATCTGCCTACAGAAGCGGAAGCAGCAGCAACGAGTATATCCTTTCCACTCCGATGCTCACCATCGAAGCCGGAAGCAGCCTTGATTTCTGGGCTGCCGGATCCAATACCACCTCCGGCCTTGAAATCGTATATTCCACTGACCGCGATACCTGGACCCAGATCGGTGATGCAATCACCCATCCCGGTTCCTATACTTTCGTGAACTATAATTATGACCTCAGTTCTCTGGCTGGAAACAGCTATTATCTGGGTTTCCGCACTACTCTGGTCACTGGCAGCAGCTATCTTGATGCTGTCATCGGTCCGAATATTCTTCCCATAGCTCCCGGAGCTCCTGTTCTGGACGAGCCCGGTGATCTTGACATAGACGTCAATGAATACACCATCTTCGAATGGGATGCCCCTGATACAGGCGGTATTCCAAATCACTACAACCTATATCTGGACACAGTGGACGGCAGCACTCTCTTCGCCAGCGAAGTGATGTCTCCCTACACCCTGGATGCTCCTTTAAGTTATGAAACACTTACTACTGGACAGTGGAAGCTGTGAATGATGCCGGCACCGGCCCTCAGGCTGCGGTGCAAAGCTTCACCACGCGCGCCAACCCCATCGTCTCCACCTTCCCCTGGACGGAAGATTTTGGTACAACGAGCTCCGATACCTTCCCTCCCCTCAATTGG
>JALNWR010000235.1 GCA_023230795.1 Candidatus Cloacimonadota bacterium | reverse complement strand
TATTTGAAAAAACCTACGCCTTTCGTTTTCGCCGTAGCGCGAACAATCCCCCGACCAGTATCACGGGTATCAACCATAGCGCTTATGCTTTCGACTGTGTAGTAAATGGCTCAGGTGGGACTCCACAAACTATTAATGGCGACAATCTTTCCTCTTTTCAAGAGCTACGCTGGAGCGTGAATAGTCTGGGGGGAACCGCTTATTTCACCGGCAATCAAATGACTCCCCTCAGCAATGGTAATATTAGCGTTACCGCTACTTTGGCGAATGTCCCCACCATCAGTGCCACCAGTGACCTCATTAACCTGAGCGGATATTCAAACTGGGCTCCGCATCTGGGAAAACTGGAAGTGAGAGGCAAAACTGGCGATGACATTAAGATAAATCCCATATTCAGCTCCGATCCCTCTGCCGCAGGCCTGTATTCCTGCAGTATTTTGGATGATTATTCCTCTCTGAAACTGAAGCTGATGGCGCCCACTGACAGTCAGGTCTATATCAACGGCGCACGCGTATCCTCAAATGGTGAAAGCATCCTGCGCATTGAACCTACGGTAACTACTGCCACCAACTACACCATCAGAGTGGAAAATGCCCAGGGATACAAGGATTATGCGCTGAAGGTCCAGCGCGAAGTAAATGCCCGCTTGAAATTTGGCCGCCAAACCGGTAGCACGCCATATTTGACTTCCGCAACGGGTGATGTGTTTGGCATCAATAGCGCCAATACAGATAATCTCACCGTGCAGAGCTGGGTACGCTGGACGGTGGACCCGGCGGATACAGGCAACGATGCCTGGGCTAACATTGCTGCACAAACAACTTCAGGCGATGGCACAAGCGGTTTATTCTGGTTACAGCACAATAATTTCAATTCTGCTTTTGAGTTTGCCGTTCGTACTACTGGTAGCCGGCAATATGTGCAATCCAACACTGCATTGGTAACTATACAACGTGGCGTCTGGTATCTGGTAACAGGTGTTTACGACGGTAGCAGACTTCGCATTTATGTAAATGACACAGAAGTAAATAATCGCACTGTGAGCATGACTGGAAAGCTGACTAATGTTCCCACGAACGCTCAGTTCAATGTGGGCAAAATGCCCCTCGGCACCCGCAGATTTCCTGGCAACGTGCGCGCATTACGAATCTGGGTAGGTGAAGCTCGTTCCGCCTCGCAAATTGCCGCGGATTATGCGGGCACTTCAACTAACGATTCAGATTTTTCCTGGCCTTTGAATGAAACGGCTATAGGTTCAGTAACCCGAGGCAATGGCACTGTCGATCTGAACATGGTGAATGTAATCGGTGATGACTTTACAACCTGCTGTGTGAATAACCGCGCTACGGGACAAGCCTTGCTGCATCGCCCGGAGCGCATGGACTTGAGCACTGCCGAGTCTGAATCCGTAATCCTGGTGCAGGCGAGTAGCTATAGTGGCAGCGATCTGCGCTTTAGACTCCTGGGCCCGGAAGGCGGCAGCACTGGCATGGAGGCCTGGGACCATGTGACTAATACCTGGATCGGCTCCGGAGAAATTTCTTCCGGGATAAAGATGGATGCAGGTCTGGGAGACCCCGCTGCCGGAACCTATTTCTGGGTACCGGTACGCCGCAATACAATGCTTACCGGTGGCGGACGCTATGTAGATGATGATAGCAGCTATGATGGCGCAGATACTAACGCAGCCACCAGAACCCAGTATAATACGATCATGCCCCTGCCCGCGGCAACAGCCATGGGCACCACCTTCAGCATTAGCGGAGACCTGGTGGGTACTACAGAGTATCCCCTTAGCAAGAAATATGTAATCCTGGGGTACGATGCGGTGGAAAAAGGCAAATTGATCACCGGAACCTCCAGCTCAAGATCGGCCAAAGACGGTAAAGCAGCCGGCTCATTCACACTCTATAGCGATGTGCCTTTGCAGAGAATCGAAGTGCGCACGCAGAAGGATGTGCTGATCACTCAACTGCAGAATCCATTAGGCTGGAACGAAACTACCGATCTCGGTGAAACCACTTTGCCGGTGGAGCTTAGCAGTTTCACTGTCAGCGCTGCCTCCAATGGAGCCAGATTGCAGTGGGTAAGTCAATCTGAAAGTGATCTCCTGGGTTACAACGTGTATCGCGCCGAGCAGGAAAACTTTGCCACAGCCCTGCAGATATCAGCTTTGATCGAAGCTACCAATACCTCTGAGACTAAGGTTTACCTATATACAGATACCGGTTTGCAAGCCAATGTTACCTATTACTATTGGCTGACGGCTATAGAATATAGTGGCATCTCTCAGGTCTTCGGACCCATCCATGTGACTCTTGGTGATACTGAATATACCCCTGAAGTACCGGTGAAAACAGGCCTGGATCAGCTTTATCCCAATCCCTTCAATCCTCTACTAAATATCCGCTATGGCCTCAAAGAAGCTGCTACCAGCAAGCTGAATATCTACAATCTCAAGGGACAAAAAGTGCACAGCCTGGACCTGCCTCTGCAGGAAAAAGGTTACTACACTTACATCTGGGATGCTTCCCTGCAGGTGAGCGGCATCTATTTCATCGTCTTTGAAAGTAACGATACCAAGGAAATCCGCAAGATTACCATGAGTAAATAGACCGGAAAAATTGCAGGAAATGCGAGGAGCATCTCCGAGTTTGATCTGGGGCGAACTGCAGTTCGCCCCAAATTTTCTTCAAGCATATAAAACCCTCGAATCTTATGGACATTATACTGCTTTTGCAGGCTTGCGAGCTTTTCTCTTGACATCCTGCTGTCTTCCTTTAGTCTTGTAAAAAAGCTTTAATATCATATTTGAGAGAGTTTTATAGATGTATATTGCTGACAGTGTCATTGGCCTCTTTGGAGATAGTAAATGTTAAAAACGCCTTCACTGATGCGTGAGAATCAGGAGCGTAAAAAAAAGATCATAGATATGGTCACGCGGCTTTACGTTTACAATCTAAAAGGTGATGATATCAGCACCAGCGAGACTGACATTTTGTATTCGCTGCTTACCAATCTTTTTGCACAGGTCGATGTCTCCTGGGAGTCTTATGTAAAGCAGATCATGGAAAGCGAATATGATATCGGAGAAGTTCTGAGATTTCTGGATCGGCATTTATCTTTGTTTGATAAGATCCGGATTATCCAATCTTTGGTGATCATGGCGCGTACAGAGGCGGATTTTGACATATCGGAGCTTACGGAAATCATGCAGCTCAGCAAGCAGCTAAGCCTCTCCTCTGAAGTGTTTTTGCCGCTGATAGACCATCTTGAGCATGACCGCTCCGGTCTGGTAACCATTGCTTGCCGGCATCATCTAAGCCATCTCAATCATTCTGTATTTTCGGATTATGTAGTCTTCGGTTCGGGAGCGGGAGTAGATATAGCTTTTCGCAGTGAACGGCTTAGCGGCTATGAATGTGCGCTCTTTGCCATCGACAAATATCTTTTCGTGAGCATTCCTTCCAGCTCTGCAGCGCTGATCAATTCCCAGGCACCGGAACGTAATTCCATCATTTTGCTACCCGATGATGCTTTGCTCTCTCTGGGTGGGAGAAACTACTCTTACAACTGCCTGGAAAAGATGTATCGCCTGCGTGATGAGAGCGATGTAATAGCTTTTCGTAAAAGCAGCTATGACTTTGTAATCCGCAAAGAACACAATAGCTACAATATCACTATA
>JALNWR010000234.1 GCA_023230795.1 Candidatus Cloacimonadota bacterium | reverse complement strand
TGCCGCCAAAGGCGAACGGCTACGGGCTAAGTTTGATATAGACAACAAGCTAAAACTGATGGATATGGGCGGAAGCATCAAAGGCCGCTATATATTTAAGAATGACTCTTGACAGAAAAGCTACCATCGGATAAATTATCATTTATGGAAACGCATAAGATCAAAGCAGAGAATCTCGTAAAGATATACGGTAAGCGAACCGTGGTCAACGATCTGTGTTTGGAGATAAATCAGGGAGAAGTGGTAGGCATCCTGGGCCCGAATGGCGCGGGAAAGACCACTTCTTTTCACATGATCATCGGGCTGGCAAAGCCGAACAAAGGCAAGGTCTTCATGGACGATATCGAAATCACCAGAAAACCTATGTACAAGCGTGCCCGTATGGGTATGGGCTATTTGGCCCAAGCGCCTTCTATCTTTGCCAAATTGAGCGTGGAAGATAATGTCTTGGCGATCCTGGAAACTTTGAAAATCTCCCGCAAAGAACAGAAAAAGAGGCTGAAAGAAGCTCTGGAAGAACTGGGGCTGAGTAAACTGGCCAAACAAAAGGCCTATACCCTCTCCGGAGGGGAGCGGCGCAAGCTGGAGATCACCCGCGCTTTGGTGACAAACCCTACCTTTATCTTTATGGATGAACCCTTTGCAGGAGTGGATCCCATCACGGTGGCAGATATTCAGGACATCATCGGAAAGCTGCGCGACAAGGACATCGGAGTCATGATTACGGATCATAGTGTAGTTGAGACTTTGAAAATAGTAAATCGTGCTTATATTATCTACGAAGGTAAGATAATAGTTCAGGGAACGTCCCTGGAACTGATAAACAACGAAGAAGCTAAAAGATTATATTTAGGAGAGAGGTTCAGCATGAGCCCTTTTGAGCAAAGATTATGAGCAGGATGGATCAACATATCTCATTGAAACAGAAGCAGGAGCTTGCGCTAAAGCCCAAGATGCTGCAGTCTCTGAAGATGTTGGCTTTGCCCATACTTGAGCTGGAGAGCTATATCAGACAAGAACTTCAGACCAATCCTCTTTTGGAGCTCAGGGAAGAAAAAGACGACGATGATGAGCTGCAAGAGACCTCTATCGATCAAGACAACGAAGAAAGAGACAAAGACCCTGAAGATGCGGATTCTGAGGAGGAAGTGTCCGAGGTGATGGCCGAAGCCCGGCAATTGACCGAGATCCTGGATCAATGGAATGAATATCACTCAAACAGCGAGTATCAGAGCTCTGAAAGCGAAAAAGACCAGGGGGAATCGCTAATCCGCTATGAAGAAAATAGCAAGGAAACCTTTTTGGCTCAGCTTTATCCTCTGAATCTGCCCGAAGCTGAGATAGACTTTATCACCGATATGGTGGATAGCTGTGATGTATATGGCTTTTTATCCGATGATTATGATCTGTATAAGGTGGCGCGCCGATACAAAATTTCGCAGCGCCGTGCCGATGAGCTGCATGAGCTGGTCTTACAGCTAAGCCCAAAAGGCATCACATCCCGCAATATCTCAGAATGCCTCTGCTCTCAGCTCAATGAGGAGCAAAGGCAAAATCCCATTATCCGCGGCATGGTTTGTGAGCATTTTGACGACCTGATCCATCGCCGCTATCAGAAGATAGCATCATCCTTCAATGTCGCCGAAGATACCATCATGACCTATCGGGAGCAGATCTCCAGGCTGGACCCCAAACCCGGGCTGCGCATTTTGAGCAGCAACGCCGCCTACGTGTATCCGGATGTAACCCTGAAACTGATAGATGACGAATATGTGGTGATCATAAACGATCATATCACCCCCAATATCATCATCAGCCCCCGCTATCGCAAGATGATCAACCGAGGCTTTTTTGACCGGCAGACCGTATCCTATGTGCGGGAGCGGATCAATAGCGCCAAATTTCTGATCAAATCCATCTATATGCGGATGCATACTCTGAAGGCAGTTTCGCTTTCTATAGTAAAATACCAACACGATTTCTTTTACAACGGCAGCGGAATCATGCAACCGCTGACCTACAGCGTGATAGCCCAGGACATCGGTAAAAGCGAATCCACCATCAGCCGGGTAGTGCAACACAAATACGTAGAAACCCCTTATGGCATCTTTGCTTTCAAAGACTTTTTCAATTCCACCGCAGGACGGGATGATAATTATGAAGACATCTCCCAGCAAAAAGCCAAAGCTTACATCATCCGCCTGATTGAGGCTGAAAACAAGGAAAAGCCGCTTTCGGATCAAGCCCTGGTGGAAAGCTTGAAAGAAGAGGGGCTGAATATCTCCCGGCGGATAGTAGCCAAATACCGCGATGAAATGGGAATCCTGAACAGTAGATTAAGAAAGGAATATGAGGATTAATGGAAAAGTATCAAGTTCTGATTATTGGAGGCGGTCCGGGCGGCAATGCAGCAGCCTTTCGCCTTTCGCAGTATGGAATCTCCAATGCTACCATCGAAAAGGAAGAGCTGGGCGGAGTATGCCTGAATTGGGGCTGTATCCCTACCAAGACACTGGTCAAAACGGCAGAATTGGTAAGTGAAATTCGCCACTCGGAAAACTACGGTTTGCCCCCGATGGATCTCAAGCTGGATTACAGCAAAATCCTGCAGCGCAAAAATACGGTAGTGGAGCAGCTCTCAAAAGGGCTCGAGCATAGCTTCCGCAAGAGCAAGCTTGCGGTTATCAAGGAAACCGCAGTCTCAATTGCCAAAGAAGATGAAGGCTATATAGTGCAAAGCCGTGAGGGCCAGAGCTACTTTGCCCCTTATATCATCATCGCTACCGGCAGCACGCCCAAGAACCTGCCCGGCATCACTATAGATGAAAAAGACATCATGTCTTCCCGCGGCATATTGGATATGGAAACTTTGCCCAAGAGCCTGGCGATAGTGGGAGGAGGCGTGATCGGCTGTGAATTTGCCTCCATCTTTGCCAGTTTTGGCGTAGAGGTCACTATAGTCGAATTTCTGCCCAGATTGATTTCTCTGGAAGATGAAGAAATCTCCAAACGCCTGACTCTTTTGTTAAAGAGGTCCGGCATCAAAGTCTTGACCAAAACCGGCGTGGAAAGCATCGAAAAGGCAGAGGGTGAGAGTATCCTGAAGCTGAATAACGATAGCGAGATTCGCGCTGAAAAGGTGCTGTTGGCAGTAGGCCGCACACCGGCATTCGGGCTGGAAACTCAAGGTTTTGAGCTGGCCGGGGAGCGCGGGGCGATCACGATCGACGACAGCATGAAAAGCTCTGCAGCCGGCATCTACGCCATCGGGGACGTTACCGCAAAATTGCAGCTGGCGCACACTGCCAGCACGCAGGGGATATTGGCCAGCGAGCAGATCGCAGCCGAAATCCTGGGCAAGCCGAAGCCCACCTTCATTTTGGACTATGCGAATATCCCGCGTTGCACCTTTACAAACCCCGAAGTCGGTTCGGTAGGCCTCACGGAAGCTGAGGCAAAAGATACTTTTGGCGAGATCAAGATCAGCAAATTCCCCTTTTCTGCCAATGGCAAAGCCACTGCGATGGCAGCTACCCAAGGCATTGTAAAATGCATTGCCCGCAAAGATACGGGCACTCTGGTGGGAATGCACATCATCGGCCCGCAGGCGGCAGAGCTCATTGCACAGGGCGCTATCATGATCTCAAATAATATGACCGCAGCATCCGTAGAGGAAATCGTATTTGCACACCCTACCCTT
>JALNWR010000233.1 GCA_023230795.1 Candidatus Cloacimonadota bacterium | reverse complement strand
GGACACGATCCTTTTGATCTTGCCGATCCCAGCATCGATGCCAATGGTGATTATCCCGGGATAAACGGCACCGAAGGCAACCGCGTGCTTGATACCGAAGACCTGGACGGCAATGGGGTGCTCAATCAGCTTGACCGCTATTTTAGCTATAGCATCTCTCTGGCCGACACCACCGGGCAAAATCATGACGGCTGGGTCTTGTACCGTATCCCTCTTACCGATCCTGAATACTATACCATAGTAAACAATTCCAGTACCGGCGTGCAGCCAAATCTGAAAAAGATATCCTATGCCCGCATCTGGCTGCAAAGCGATTCGCCGGCACGGGTCTATCTTGCCGAAGCCTCAGTAGTGGGGAATAAATGGCAGGATTTCTTTGTGCGTGATATGAATGGCCGCATCCTCTCGGAATCCGAGCTGGCCGCCTATAATACCACTTACCTCACCGGAATAGTCAACAATCAAAAAAACTCAAATCACTACACATCTCCTCCCGGGACAGTATATACAGAAGACCGCCGCGAAACCTCCGAATCTGCACTGTCCTTGGATATAGCGAATCTGCAGAGCAATAATCAGATCGTTTTAAGGCAAAGTATGATAGATTCATATAACCTTCTGGCTTATGAAAAACTGCGCTATTGGATTTATCCCGAAGTAGAAGCGGGGTCCACCCTGCAGGACCTTGAGATATTCTTCCGTATAGGCGCAGATTCACTGAATTACTATCAGGTAACTCAGAGGGTGCCTGTAGTGGAATATCAAAGCAAGATGAACCAAAATCTCTGGCAGGAGCTAAAGTTTGATCTTCAAGATATCACCGCACTTAAGGAAAAGAAACCGGGAGCAACTTCAGATACTCTGGTGGTGGGAGACAAGACCTATTTCTTCAGAGGACGGCCTACCCTTACCACGATCCGGGAATTGTGTTTGGGAGTGATAAATCCCCGAACCCAGGAGCAGGATGAACCCTTAACCGGCACCATATATTACAACGACATGCGCGTGGAAAATCCCTATCAAGACATCGGAGTGGCACAAAGGGTGAGCCTGAATACCAAGTTTGCCGATTTCTCCACTCTGGATGTAGAATTTGAATCTAAAAGCGAAAACTTCAACCCCGTAATCCAGCGAGGGAGAGCAAATACCTATACCAGGACCCAGACCTTAAATGTGATAAACAAGTATTTTGTAAATAAGTTCTTCCCAAATTCCTGGGGACTGGATATGCCAGTTACTCTAAGGCGTAATCATACCACTGGAGAACCGCGATATCGCGCAAATTCGGATCTCTTGATTGCCAATATAACAGATCCTGAGCAGCGCGAACGCGAACGCACCGAGACCCTGAGCTATTATGGAGAATTCGGCTATAGCATGCGCAAACCGCCCAAAAGCAAGATTCTGGAGTACACTGTGGGGAAGGTCACTCTTTCCGGAAATGCAGAACAGCGCTTTAGCCACACCTCTACTGCGGTGGATACCACTCTGTCCTGGCGGGGAACCCTGGGTTACAACCTGAATTTCCCTGCAGAAAAGGTGAGCATCAGGCTGTTTAAAAACTACCGCTTGGGCTTTTTCCCTTCGGCCTTTTCAAATAGCTTTACCATCAATAGCAATATGCCCAGTAGCTGGAATTGGGAATTGCGCGAAGGTGAATACGATTGGTATCCCAGGTCCTATTCCATAGATACCAAAGTCTTTACCAGCGATAATAATATCACCTGGCCTCTTACCAGCGACCTTAATGCCACTGCCAGATTCAATACCAAGCGAGACCTGATTCAAAAACAGTACATCAGCAAGATAAATATCGGTAAACAGACGGAATACGTTCAGGATCTGGGACTGAATTTCAACCCCAATTACTTCCCCAAGGTGATGAATCTCAGCTCCAGCGCTACTGCACGTTTTACCGATATGCAGCGTAAATATTATGAGAATGTGGAAGGCCAGCAGGTGGAGGTATTCCAAAGCGATGGTAATGTGAATCGGGGCCTACGTACAAATATATCTTTGATGAATTCCACTTTGCTTAGCTCTTGGGTCCAAAAGCTGAAAAGCAAGATCCCCGGGTATGGCTCAGGCAAAGACCCCAAAGCGGATGAAGAATATAAGCAAGATAAGATTTATGAAGACCTGAGCGAAGGCGAAATAGAACTACTAAAGCAGCAAGAGCAAGAGCTGAAGAAGAAACAGCAAGAAAAAGAAGATGAAGAGAAAAGGCGCCAGCAGGAAGAGGAGAGACTAAAAAAAGAGCAGGAAGCCGGAGAGCAGATAGAGCCCGAAGATGAGAAAACTAAAACCGATGAAGAGCTAAAAGAAGAAGAGGAAAAGCCCGAAGAAACTGCCGAATTAGATCCCGATAAGCCAAAAGAGCCCAAAGAGGATGAAGGCACTCCCAAGGATGCTGAAAAAGAAAAGCCAGAAGAGCTCAAAGATGGTGAAACCGAAGCAGGGAAAGAGAAAGAGAAAGAGAAAGAGAAAGAGAAGGAGAAGGAGAAAGGCCCTGGCATCAATCCCTTTATCTTTGCCCTTGAGAATCTGGCCCGCATCAAAAACGTCACCGCCTCTTATCAAAATAGCTATACTATGAATTACACCCGGAAGACAGAGCTGCCGAATTTTGCCTTCCAGCTGGGTGTGCCACACTCCATGCCCAGAGATTATCTGGATGCCATCGGCAATGACAATACACTTACCCTTTCATCCGGTCTTTTCCTGGGCCGGAATCTGGATAGTACCATCAATTTTGCCCATACCTTCAATCGCAGGTATTCCAATGCCAGCCAGCAAAATGTTTCCACCACTTTCCCCGATCTTACCCTCAGCCTGATGAATTGGGAGCCATGGGTGGGGTTGTCCAAATACCTCCAGGGCGGGCGTCTGAATACCGGATTCCAATATACCACCCGTGCCAGCGGTGACATAGATTGGGTAAAACCCAAGCAGGAGTCCTCCACCATCGCTATGTCCCCTCTGATTGGTTTTACGGGAAGCTTTCTGAACAAGATCAATACCAATATCAGCTTTTCTATATCTCAAACCGAAAATATCACCGATATGGATTCTTACAATATAGTCAAAACCAGCAATACCCAATCCATGAATGGAAATGTCTCCTATAGCTTTACCGCCGGCAGAGGCTTCACCATTCCCTTTACAGGTAAAAAGATCCATATCAATAACCAGCTCACCTCATCTGTGGGGATCAGCTATGAGAATACAGAAGACCTCACCAAAGGCAGAGATGCTACCCAGGTGGATCGTTCGAATTCCAGAATAGCCATTACCCCCGGTGCCACCTATCAATTTGACAAAAACATCCGGGGTGGACTGACCTCCAGTTATGAAGTCAATACAGATCGCAAGCGCGACGATGGCTCCAGAATCTTCAGCATGGGCATCTGGGTGGAAGTGAATCTGTAAAGAGGGCTGGGGTTGGTTCGATAGAACGCTGATCGGGCGGATCGGGCGGATTTATTGGATTAAAAGAGGGAGGGGGCAGGTTTTGGAGTTTTGAGGTTTTCAAGTTTTCAAGTTTGGGAGTGCTGGAGTTCTTGGTGCTGGGGTTGGTTCGATAGAACGCGGATCGGGCGGATCGGGCGGATTTATTGGATTAAAAGGGGGAGGGGGCAGGTTTTGGAGTTTTGAGGTTTTCAAGTTTTCAAGTTGGGAGTGCTGGAGTTCTTGGTGCTGGGGTTGGTTCGATAGAACGCGGATCGGGCGGATCGGGCGGATT